>JBKJPR010000309.1:0-6449 GCA_046594275.1 Sediminibacterium sp. | reverse complement strand
CCACCCCTTACAACAATACTGGCTTGTGCGAGCGGTAGATTGGTTGAGGCATCAAAAACTTTTCCGGTAATGGTTTTCTGGCAAAAGGCGATCAGGGGCATGATAACGCCAAAGAGTAATATTATTTTTCTCATAAACTGGTTTTGTTTGGAGTGTTCCTTTCAAAATTACCCATTAATCCATTAAAAACCAGAATCCTAGGCCAAATACAGGCAACAAAACACTTTTTAGATACAATTCAATCGTTTGAATGTCTATACCACCTGCCATGCCCTTACCATGTTAAAAATCTCATCATCCATTAACACCGCTTAACAAAATTTATTTTTTTAGTATACGAATCAGGTTGTAAATTGCTTACGAATAAAATCGTACCTATGGCAGCAGCAAAATATACCAAGCCTACTGAAAGTGAACTGGAAATACTACGGGTATTGTGGGACAAGGGCACAGCAACCGTTCGCGAAGTACATGAAATACTGGCTGAATATAAAGATGCCGGTTATACCACTACCCTTAAACTGATGCAGATCATGTTTGAGAAGGGTATTGTGAAACGCGACGATTCCAGCAAAACACATATCTATCGCCCCAACATCACCAGAGAAAATACGCAGCAGCAGATCGTAGGAAAAATGATCAATACTTTATTTGGTGGCTCCTCTACGCAGTTGGTGATGCAGGCATTGGGTAATCACGCTCCTAATAAAGAAGAATTAGAGGAAATTCAGAAACTATTGGATAACCTGAAAAAACAGTAGTCCGTATGCAACCTATTTTTCAATCTACCTTCCTGCAGGCATTAGGATTTGCCATTGCCAACAGTGTATGGCAAACCGCGCTTGTTTGGCTAATCTGTATATGTGTAAACAATCTGCTGTCTATTTCAGCGGCAGCCAAATACCGTGTAGCGGTGGCTGCGCAATTCACCAGCTTTGCCTGGTTCATGATTACACTGCAATTTTATTATACGCAATATAGCCAGGCATGGCAGCAGTCAGCCATCACACCCTCTTCCCAGAATATTCAGGCGATGTTCGCTGGCAATGCCGGGTTTACATCAACCCTGATCAACTGGATGGTGAAAGCAGAACAGTTTCTGCCTTATGTATCCATGGCTTATTTGTTGCTGATGTTGTTTCTTTGTATCAAGTGGATCCTTGGTTACCGTCAAACACAACAGATACGTAACCATGGCTTACAAAAGATCCCGGTTAACTGGCGCCTGTTCGTAAAAAAGATCGCTGCACAATTAGGCATCAAAAAAGAGATTCGGTTATTTTTATCAGAAACCATTACCACACCTATGACGATCGGTTTTCTTAAACCGGTTATCCTTATTCCCATAGCCAGCATTAATCACCTGACAACCCACCAACTGGAAGCGGTGCTGCTACATGAACTGGCCCATATTAAACGGTATGACTACCTGGTGAACATTATTCTGTCGGTTGTGGAGATCAGCCTATTCTTCAACCCATTCACCCAATTGCTCAGCAAAAGCATCCGTAAAGAAAGAGAGAACAGTTGTGATGACTGGGTATTACAGTTTCAATACAATGCTTCTGCGTATGCCGAGGCATTACTACGGATAGCTTACCTGCAATCGGTACCTGCATTTGCTATGGCGGCTACGGGTAAAAAGAATGAACTGCTGGTAAGGGTAAAACGGATGATTGAGAAAAAGGAAAACCGTTTTAATTACCGGAAACAATTATTGGCTTTTGTAATTGTGACCGGTATGCTGAGTTCCATAGCCTGGCTGAATCCTATTGCCCCTGCACATACAAAGTCTGGCCTGGCATCCGCTACACAGGCAGCGGGAAAAAAGAACCTGCCATCCGTTGCTATAGAGCCTATGGCAGTAAGCGTTGACAATCCACTGTTCAACCCTGTTTTCTTTTTATCGGCCCCATTAAAAGCAGAAATGAAAAAGAATCTTGCATCTGCCCAGAAAGAGATCGATGCATTGGGATTGACTGATTCAAAAGGGAGCGGCGATTTTTTTACTTCCATCCCTCCTATGGTAGCGCATGCAATGGAACAGGCCTCAGTTGAAATGGCAGAAAAGAATAAAAAATGGGAAAAAGATCTGGAAAAGATTGAGTTAGCCAAAATGAGTATGGAGAATGCATTCTATTTTGACAGCGCATCCCTGCTACAAAACTTCCTCGATCCATTTAAAGAGGAACTGGCAAAGTCTTTACAATCTGCAGACGCTGATATTGCCAAAGCGAAAAGGGAAATGAACAGGGTTGCCAAAATAAAAATGGATATCAACTTTGATACAGAAAAAATCAGGCGCGATATTAAAAAAGCCACCGATGAAATTAATAAACTGCAATTAGACAAATTAGTCAGCAATGCGCTCGGCATACCCGGGAAATTATTTGATTTCAATGACCGGCCTGTATTGTTGAACAAGGGCATTCCAAAAACCAGGGAAATGGAAAAGCTGAAACAAAAAGAACAGAAAAAAGAATTACCCTATCAAAAAATTCCGCTGCCGGTGAAGATAGAAACTGTGGAAGAGGAAGTTGTGGGCATCTACCCTGCTGTTCTGGAATCTATATCTTTATCGTTGGAATCATTATCATCTGTTGAAAGAATACACCCTGAAATCGCAGTCCTCATGCAAGCTAAAATTGCCTTGCTTCAGGAATGGATAAAAAAACAGCAACCCAAAATGATACAGGCGGTGTGTAAAGAAAAAAAGCAGGTGGATAACCGGATGATTATTCAGCTTCAATAGTTACCGGATGTAATTGGGTAACGTCATTTCGAACACAACGAAGCGAAGTGAAAAATCTGCTAATCGATTTGCAGATTTCTCAGTCGTCCCCCCTTCGAAATGGTATTACCAGAGATTACGCGGGCACCAGTCCCCATATTTATTCCCGAGCAAAAACCCGATCAGTATTTCATGGGTGCCTTTGCTAACCGTATTCAAATTAGAGGTCTGTATATCATACGAGTAACCAATATTGATGTTATGGTTAACATTCAATCCTACCATCGCGGCAAATCCATCTTTATAGCGATAGGAAGCGCCTGCCCAGATAAGATCCTGGTACTGAAATTTCGTATTCACATCAAAGCCAATGGGTAAAGGGCTGATATAACGGAGGAGCATAGATGGGAGGAAGCTGATATCGTCGGATAACTGCATCCGGTAGCCGGCGCTTAAAAAAAGATGCGGCAATAATTTTCCGTTTTGCAGTTGCACCGTATTGTCTGAAAAAGCGATCTGCTGGGGAATGATCTGTTGTGCGGCCAGCCCTATAAAATAATCTTTTGCATACAACCATAGTCCTGCGCTGATATCAGGTTTGATCCGGTTGATCACGCCACTCCCCGCCACTGCTGGATCAACGGTAGTACCGCCAAAATTCAGTTTACTCGCGTCAAGGCTTATATTGGTGATACCTGCCGAAATGCCGGCAGCCAGGCTGGCCCGCGGTGAAATACCTATATGATACGAATACGTGCCATAGGCAGCAAAGCGGTTCAGTGGGCCTGTCCGGTCATTCAATACGGTAAAACCAACACCATGATGGGGTTCTGCTGATGTATAATCCCTCCAGTACGCCTCTCCCCTTGGGTTGGTGCCGCTGGCATGGAAACTGGTGGCTGATTCACGGTCATAAGCACTTTTTTTAAGCGGGCCATGAACGGTGAGGTAAGTGGTTACCGGTGCATCCTGTAAACCCACCCACTGTAAACGGTGACTCGCTTTTACATCCCAGTAATTTTCAATCCCCGCCACAGCCGGATTAATGATATAATTATTCATGATATACTGGGTATAGTAAGGCCGCTGCTGTGCCCTAAGGCTCATACAACCCAATAACCCGATAAGTACCATGATATGCTTCAGATTCATAATCGCTACTTAATAATTGTTACTGATCCAGTAATGATCTTTCTACCGTTCTTTGGATTGATGATGTAATAAAAGGTTCCTACCGGTAATGGCTTCCCTTTATAATTTCCGTCCCAATCTACATCATAACCGATGGAATGAAATACCACCTGTCCATAACGGTTAAACACTTCTATTTCAGCTCCCGGGTAACTTTCCAGATATTTGATTCGCCAGGTATCATTAATGCCATCTCCATTGGGAGAAAAAGCGTTAGGTACTTCTGGCGCCTTCAATACCTGTATAAAGATAGTATCACTCACCGAACAACCACCTTTACCTGTCAGAATAAGCTGGTAGGTAATATCATCCAGCGGCGTAGATTTAGGCGTTGCGGAAGTGTCGCTGTTCAGATATAATGGAGGTATCCATTGGTATTGCAAAGCGGTACCGAAAACAAACTGCGGCCTGATGGTGATCACACCGCCTTCCAATAATTTCAGGTTAGGGCCAAGTACCAGTTTTGGATAAGGATTAATTGTTACGGATTTACTTACCGTATCGCTCACACATCCCTGGGCATTGAAGAAATAATAACTGACCGTGATGATCCCCGAATCTGTAAACTGTTTGGCAGGATTTTTCAGGGTTGATACATTCCCATTCCCCAGGTTCCATGCCCATGTTACCGCAGCGCTGGTCATGCCATTACCCATGTCTGTAAACCGAACCGTATCTCCCACGCATACTTCGGCGGGTGTAGCAGTAAAATTTGCTTTGGGTTGCGGATAGATCGTATTCAATAATTTTGTTAAGGAATCAACACAACCGTCTTTTGTTGTGATCTTGAGTTGCACATTATAAGGGCCCAGTGCTGAATACTTGTGTACCGGCTCTTTCAGTGTGGAAGAGCTGGGATCATTCGGATCATTGAAATTCCATAAATAACTCAACAGAGCCTCCGAGCCATCATCAATGGTGGATTGATTGGTGAACTGCCCTTTCCCATCGGGCAAACAAATACCTGGTAAAGTAAAAGCAGGTTTGGGTAAATAATTCACTTTAACGGGTTGCACATTTACTGCGCTTCTACAGCCACTGTCTGTGATTACCTGGAGACTGATATTATACGTCTTTGCCGTAATGAATTGCCTGGTATAGGCGGTGTTATTGGTGCGCGTGGCAACAGCGCTGCCATCGTCGTAGTTCCAGTTGCGCTGCGTGATATTGCTGAAATTTGCAACCGAACTGTCGGTAAATAAGATATCATTTTTCTGACAAACAGGATTACTGACGGTCCAATTGGCCACGGGCGAGGGCCAGACCGTAATATTTTTTGTAGCAGAATCCCTGCAGTCTTTATTGGAAGTGTAGAGATATTTGATGGGGAAAGTTCCTGCGCCTGCAGTTTGCGGGTTAAACAAGCCGGTGCTGCTTACCCCGGTGCCACTATATGCAAACGTTCCGGGTACCTGTGCATCAAAACCGGTTTGTGTGATCTGGCGCGAAGCCGCTTCCTTACAGATACCCGCCATGGTTACAAAACTAACTTTAGGGCTGGCATTCACAGTAATGGTTTGTGAAGTGAATTTGGAACAGGATGCCGCATTACCAGAATACGCCACTAATTTAACCGTGAATGTTTTTGTAGCAGGCGTTTGAAAATCAGGATACCGGAAAGCATAAAGTTTATCAATGAAAGGATTTTCATCCGTAGTTTTTTTGGTGAGGTCATTAGCATCCCAGAATATTTCAAGCCGGGTTACTACACCAAAATCTACTGTTGATTTGTTTTTGATACGCACCGAATCGTTACTGCAGAGTCCCGCAGGTTTCTGCACTTCAAAAACGGGGGTCGGGTTGGCTCCATTCACCGTAAAATCCTTTGCCAGCGATGCCACGCAACCATTGGAAGTTACGGTAAGAGATACTTTATAATCAGCCGCCTTATTATACTTAACAGAAGGGTTTTGCGCGGTACTCGTTTTTGTATTCGGTCCCGGCGTAACCGCAGGGTTACCGGCATTCATATCCCAGAGATAGGTAAAATTAGTAGAACCATCCGCAGCACGGGTTGTATCGGTAAACTGGGCGCTGGCATCATTTAAACAGACTTCGGGTATAATGAAACCGACTTCAGGAAGTGCATTCACTTTGAACTGCGGACTGATTCTGAATGTATCGCTTTTGCAACCGGTGGCAGATTCCACCACTAACCAGGCGTCTTTCACACCATGCGTTGTGTATTTGTTAGTTTGTGCAGCATTTGTGTTAACAGTGAGGGGCGCTGCCAGGGTATCAAAGTTCCAGGTCCATTTACTAACCGTTCCCGTCTGTATGGTAGAGGCATCGGTGAAAACGATATTATCATTTACACATATTTTGGCTGGCAAAGTGTATTTGGCTACCGGTTTGGGGGATATTTTTACGGTTTGTATTTTTTCTGCTGATATGCAGCCAATAGCTGATACTACTTTTAATTTGATATCATAACTGCCATTACCGGCAGCGCTATACAGTTTAGGTGCAATAGTTGCTGTTGAGAGATCGGCGGTGGTGCCATCTGAAAAATCCCATAGCCACCTGG
>JBKJPR010000183.1:0-6159 GCA_046594275.1 Sediminibacterium sp. | reverse complement strand
TGGAAAGACATTGCAGTTACACGCTGGAGAGAAGACAGTACGGCAGATAACTGGGGAACCTTCTGTTTTATCCGCGATTTAGAGACCAATACCAACTGGTCGGTTGCATACCAGCCTACCCTGCAACAGGGAGAAAATTATGAAGCTGTATTCTCGCAGGGCAGGGCCGAATTCAGGCGCCGCGATTATGGGTTGGAAATACATACTGAAATTGTAGTATCGCCGGAAGATGATGTGGAATTAAGAAGGGTGCATATCACCAACCGTTCGCGCAAAAAGAGGATACTCGAGATCACCAGTTATGCTGAAGTGGTACTTACTTCTGAAAAAGCGGATGCTGCACACCCTGCATTCAGCAATCTTTTTGTGCAGACAGAGATCATCCGCGAACGGCATGCGATCCTTTGTACACGCAGGCCCCGCTCTGCAGATGCACAGATGCCTTTTATGTTTCACCTGATGAAAGTGCATAATGCTGATGTAAGCCATGTCTCTTATGAAACTGACCGTGGTGAGTTTATCGGCAGGGGGAATACGATCCATTATCCACGCATACTTCAACAGCAGAAACCTTTGGCTGATACACAGGGCTTTGTATTGGATCCTGTGATAGCTATTCAATACCGCATCAGCATAGAACCGCAGGCATCCGCTACGATTGACCTGGTATTCGGTATAGGTGAAAGCAGGGAAATATGTAAGGGCCTGGTTGAAAAATACCAGGATCGCCACATGGCTAACAGGGCATTAGAGCTGGCATGGACGCATAGCCAGGTAATCCTCCGGCAGATAGATGCGATGGAAACAGATGCTCAGATGTATGGAAGGCTTGCCAGTTCCATCATATTCGTCAACCCATCCCTGCGGGCAGAAGCAGCCATTATTATGAAGAACCATCGCGGACAATCAGGCCTGTGGGGATATGCGATCTCAGGTGATTTGCCCATTGTATTATTGCAGATAGAAGATTCAGCCAATATCGAACTCGCCAAACAACTGATCCAGGCCCATGCTTACCTGCGGTTGAAAGGTTTACTGGTTGACCTCGTGATATGGAATGAGGACCATGGCGGCTACCGGCAAACATTGCAGAACCAGTTATTGGGAATTGTAGCGCCGGGCATTATGGGGAGTGTAAATGAACAACCAGGGGGTATCTTTATCCGCTCGGCCGACCAGATATCCAACGAGGACCGTATACTGTTCCAGAGTGTGGCAAGAGTAGTGATATCGGACAGGCAGGGTTCACTGGAAGAACAAATGAACCGCCGCAGCAAATTAAAAGGAACGATACCCTATTTCAGTCCCTCTAAGTTCTATGCTACGGTGGTTACAAATGTTCAGCCACCCCAGGATCTTTTATTCTTTAACGGCCTCGGAGGTTTTACGGCTGATGGAAAAGAGTACGTAATTACCACCACTCCTAATAAAAGGACACCTGCACCATGGGTAAATGTATTGGCCAATGCGCATTTTGGTACAGTGATCTCTGAGAGCGGCCAGTCTTATACCTGGATTGAGAATGCGCATGAACTTCGGTTAACACCCTGGCATAATGATCCTGTTAGTGATACGGCAGGAGAAACTTTTTACCTCCGTGATGAGGAAAGCGGGCGGTTCTGGTCGCCCATGCCTTTACCCAGCCGGGGAAAATCATCTTATATCACAAGACATGGGTTCGGGTACAGCATTTTTGAATACAGTGAAGATGGCATACACTCTGAAATATGTATCTATGTAGATATTGAAGACGCAATAAAATTCATAGTGGTCAAACTGCACAATGTTTCCGGAAGGCAGCGGCGTTTATCCGCTACCGGTTATGTAGAATGGGTACTGGGCGATCTGCGTTCAAAAAACCTTATGCATATAATCACAGAAACAGATCCTGCAACCGGGGCTGTTTTTGCCCGCAATAGTTACAACAGGGAATTCGAGAACCGGGTAGCATTCTTTGATGTGGATGAAACCAACCGTATGTACACTGCAGACAGGACAGAATTTATCGGCCGTAACGGAACATTGCAGAACCCCAATGGCATGAACAGGGCCAGGCTTTCAGGAAAAACCGGCGCCGGGCTTGATCCCTGTGCTGCCATACAGGTTACTTTTGAAATGGCCGAAGAAGAAGAACGAGAGATCGTATTTCATTTAGGAACCGGAAGGGATACAGCCGATGCGGAAGAATTGGTAAAAAAGTACAAAGATCCATTCACTGCTGCGCATGCATTGCAAAAAGTAAAAGATTATTGGAATAAAACTTTAACGACCGTACAGATACAAACACCGGATACAGCGTTGAATATTCTCGCCAACGGATGGCTCAATTACCAAACACTGGCGTGCAGGATATGGGCACGCAGTGGTTTCTATCAATCAGGCGGCGCTTTTGGATTCAGGGATCAGTTGCAGGATACCTTATCCCTCATGCACACACATCCCGGACTGGTGAGAACACAGTTATTATTATGTGCTTCGCGCCAGTTTAAAGAAGGCGATGTGCAACACTGGTGGCACCCGCCAATGGGCAGGGGTGTACGTACTACCTGTTCGGATGATTTCTTATGGTTGCCCTTTGTAACTGCCAGGTATGTGCTTACCACAGGTGATACCGGCATACTGGATGAGAATGTTCATTTTTTGGAAGGAAGGGTATTGAATATTGATGAAGAATCTTATTATGACCTCCCTATCCGCTCAGATGAGTCTGCGTCTCTATATAAACATTGCGTAAGGGCCATAGAACATGGTTTGCGTTTTGGCGAACATGGCCTGCCCTTAATGGGGTCGGGCGACTGGAACGATGGCATGGATAAAGTGGGAGAACAGGGTAAGGGGGAAAGTGTATGGCTTGCGTTCTTTTTATATGAGATACTATTGCGCTTTACAAAAGTTGCAGAAATAAAGGGCGATACTGAATTTATCGCCAGGAGCCGCACTGCTGCAACGACTTTACAAGAGAATATCGAGCAATCAGGATGGGATGGAGAATGGTACAGGCGTGCTTATTTTGATGATGGTACGCCATTGGGGTCATCCATTAACGATGAATGCCGGATAGATTCCATTGCACAAAGCTGGTCGGTTTTATCAGGCGCAGGCGAGGCCGGCAGAACAAAAACTGCTATGGCTTCGGCTGACAAATACCTGGTCAATAAAAACTACAATATTATTCAGTTATTTGATCCGCCATTTGATAAGTCGAGTCTGAATCCGGGATATATAAAAGGGTATGTGCCGGGTGTGCGGGAAAATGGCGGGCAGTACACGCATGCCGCTATATGGCTTGTTATGGCATTTGCAAAAATGGGTGATAATGAAAAAGCCTGGGAACTGATACAGATGATCAACCCGATCAACCATGGCAACGACCCGGAATCTGTAACACAATACAAAGTGGAACCCTATGTTATAGCCGCAGATGTATACGGCGTACCCCTGCACAAAGGGCGGGGTGGGTGGACATGGTATACAGGTTCTGCGGGCTGGATGTATCAGCTCATTATCGAATCATTCATCGGTTTGAAGAAAGAAGGCACCAATTTGTATTTTGAACCTCATGTACCGGCTGCATGGAAATCTTTCGGCATTACCTACCGTTTCATAGATACCATTTACCAGATAACACTCAATCAGGTGAATGGCAAAGGCGGTATAGAAAAAATGCTGCTGGATGGAATAGAACAGACCTCACAATCTGTTGCTTTACGAAATGATGGTATTGCACATACGATAGAAATTGTCTTTTAATGGAATCAGGGACTGAACCCCAGTTGCGGTTAGAATTACGTGAGCCGCATGCGCTTTCAATAAGAGCATAGCAAGAGAAAAGAAGAAAGAAGGCACTCTTTAGCCTCTTTTTCTTCTGTCCTTCTCTTATTGAAACCGAATTGAAGGATGTCGATATTTATTGCGACTGGGGTGGGTAACTTTTATCTTTATTTTTTTCAAGGAATTTTACAACCCGGAATACTCATAGAAGAGATCCAGAAAAATTTTGATCAACAGGGTCAGCTTGCCGAAGCAAAGATGGGGGAGCAGGTCAAACAAAAAATGGAATACCTGAAAGAGGTTATCTTCTCTGGTTCCGAAACAAAATAATACATAACAGCTAACAGCACTGAGCTTAGTTCTCTGGTGTTGTATCCATCAGGGGTGTATTAATGGGCGCTTCCTGACTGGCGGGTTGGAGTACTGCCGAGTCTTTGGTTGGGGGATTTTTTCGCCAGAGCTTAGCCATATGTTTCCATGAGAGGTATTTGATGGGTATATCATCCCCCAATACCATACCCCAGGGCTTGAGATGCGGTATCTTATCAAAAGTTACTTTCATTATTGCCAGGGTAGGTATAGACAGGAACATCCCAGATATCCCGGCCAGTAAGCCGCCCAGCAAAACGCCGACTACTGAAAAAAGTGAGTTCAGTTTTACTTTCCCGCCAACGATCGCGGGAAAAATAAAATTATTATCCAGGATCTGTACTATAATGAGGACCCCGATGATACCAAATGATACGCTCATGTTCTGTGTATAACTCATCGTGATCAATACGCCGATAATGCCGGCAATGATCATTCCTATATACGGAATCAGGTTAAGGATAGCGGCCATAACTGCTATTAACAATACGTATTTTGCCCCTACCAACCATAGCCCAAATGTATTCAGGCAGGTTACGATAATCATTTCGAGCAATAGACCCATAATATAACTGCTGATCACCTGTTTGGATGCATCAATCACCTCAAAGATCCTGGGCGTATGATCAACTTCACACAGGTCAATAAGAAATTTCATTAATAATTTCCGGTAATATAATATAAGGAAAGTATAAAGAGGGATTAATAGTAAGGTATTAATAATATCAGTGATCGAGAAAAGCGTTGTGGTAACAATATCGCCGCTGCCGTTACTCAATTGTGCTACTTTCTGATTTAAAAAATTCCTTTTAACATGAAAATGCTCTGCCAGCCATCTGTTCATATTATTGAGATATACTTCAAAATTCTTTTCCAGTTGTGGCCAGTCAGCCATGAATGAACTGATCTGTGTAACCAGGAGATAGAGAATGCCGAATACAATGATAATGAACAGGAATAATGCCAGCAGAATGGCCATTATATTGGGAATGCCCCATTTTTTCAGCCGTATGATCAGGGGTTGAAGTACCAGTGCAAGTAAGAGTCCAAAATATACAGGAAAAAATATACCATGCAGGTAATAAACCATTAAACCCAGTAGAGCCAATAATAATAATACATGCGTAGTTTTAGCATAAAAAGGTAGATCCCGCGGGCGTGTATCCATATATTATATTTCGAAAATCCTATGCCATCACAAGCCACCCTAACTGGGGTACCAAACTTTTTTAATTTCCGTTAACACAACAATAATAGTCCATTATTGTGGATTTTTTTCCTCAGATAATGAAAAAAGAATAGCGCTGGGCTATCCTTTTACTTGCATAAAGTTGTTTAAAGTACCTCTAGTGGAATAAATTTCTTGTTTTCCAGTTGTTTGAAATGCCGGGTAGTAACACCGGTAACTTTTTTGAATTGATTGGATAAATGGCCCACGCTGCTGTAATTCATTTGGTAGGATATCTCGGTCAGGTTAAGATTACTGAAGACCAATAATTGTTTAACCCGTTCAATTTTATGTGCTATTATATAATCTTCGATGCAGATGCCTTTTGATTTTTTAAACAGGTTCGAAAGATAGGTATAATCATATTTAAGCTTTTCGCTTAAAAAACAGGAATACTTCTTGGTCACAGGCTCTTCGGTGTAATGAATCAGTTCTAAAATGGAATTTTTGATCTTTTCAATCAACATGCTTTTTTTGTCGGTAATGAGCTCAAGACCAATGGTAACTAAGCCATTTTTAAATTGTTCATACTTTACTTCGGATAGATTTCCTTTGAGTTCAACTTCGCCGAGTTTTACATCAACATAATTTATTTTCAGATTTCCTAACACCAGTTTCACCGCCATTACACATCGGTTACTTACCATATTTTTAATGAGAAGTTTCATATAGTGTTTTTGTTAAGAACTGTAAAAAAAATCGTTCCACGCGCTATTGCAGACGCACAGAATGCATGGAAAATGGGGTGTTGAATAAATTACCCACTTTGAGAAATGCGGAAATCAGGGAAA
>JBKJPR010000182.1:0-4245 GCA_046594275.1 Sediminibacterium sp. | reverse complement strand
AAAGAAAGACAGGTTTCTGATTCGCGGAATAGGATGGATGCCTCCGGTTATTTTGTACGCAACCTTGTGAACAGTTTTTATAATCCGTCTGGCGCCAATGACCTGCGCAGATATCCTGTTCCTAAAGGTGCCATCCTCGATCTTGGTAACCATACCCTGTCATCGGATAATGCACGCGCGCAACTGAATTTTGACAGGAGTTTCGGGCAGCGCCATTCCATCAGTGCAATCGCAGGGTTTGAATTGAAAGAGATCGTAACATCCGGTTACAGCAGGCGCTCCTATGGTTATACCCCTGAACTGGGTACGGCTTTTTCCGCGATGAATTTTGATTCTACTTTTAGGACCAATCCTTCCGGTGCGCAGAAAATTCCATCCGCGCCGGGAAGCATTACTGGTACCACGAACCGTTTTGTTTCCTGGTACCTGAACGCTGCCTATACATACAAAAACCGCTATACTTTTTCTATCAGCGGAAGGCAGGATGGAACCAACCTGTTCGGGGTGATCAGTTCACAACGGATCACCCCATTGGGGTCTGTAGGTTTGGCGTGGAAGGTTGATGAGTACCTGAAACTTCGCGCCACCTATGGCTTCAACGGCAATGTATATAATGCTTCGGCTTACCTGACAGGTGTTTACCAGGCTACCGGCCTCAACAGCAACAATTTTCTGGGCATAACCGCACCGCCCAACCCGGAGCTGCGATGGGAAAGGGTTCAGAATATCAATATAGGGCTGGATTTCCGGATGCTGAAAGGATTGATCAGTGGATCGCTAGACCTGTACCGGAAAAAAGGACTGGACCTGGTAGAAAGCGCGCCACTGGCGCCTTCATCCGGCTTTACCAGTTTTAAAGGCAATGCAGCTTCCAATCTTACCCACGGCATTGATCTTGTTCTGAACTTGAAAACAGGTATAGGCCCGGTTCAATGGTCGGCAGGGCTTTTAGTAAATTATGTAAAGGACCGGGTAACCCATTTCAATACCCGTTACCTGCCTTCTTTCTTAGCCAGCCATAACCCGGGTAACAATACCCCTGCTGCCGCCGGACTTTATGCAGTAGAAGGAAGGTCTTTATTCGGGGTATACAGTTACCGCTTTGCCGGCCTTGATGCAACCGGTGACCCCCAGGGTTACCTGAACGGTGCAGTGAGCAAGGATTACCTCGGTATGATCAGCAATACGCCTGTTGACAGCTTAGTGTACAGCGGATCTTCACGTCCCACACTGTTTGGTTCGTTACTGAATGGGTTCAGTTGGAAGCGCTTCAGCCTGTCATTCAATATCAGTTATAAACTCGGCTATTTTTTCAGAAGGAATTCCCTTGGAGTAAATTATAATGAAGCGCTGAATTTTCCCGGCAGCAGCAAGGATTATTATGCACGCTGGCAGCAAGCGGGTGATGAAAGGGCCACTTCGATACCATCCCTTGTGTACCCATCCAATACTAACCGAAGCCTGTTTTACCTGCAATCAGAAATACTGGTGGAAAAAGCGGACCACATACGGCTGCAGGATATTTCTATCAGTTATTCGGTCAATAAAAGCGATTGGCACAGGCTGCCTTTCGGCCGGCTACAATTCTACCTCTATGCAAACAATATTGGTCTACTCTGGAAGGCCAACCATGCGGGACTTGATCCTGATGCGACTGCGTCTTTTTCAATGCCGGATCCCAAAACCCTTTCTATCGGTATCAAAGCCAACCTTTAAAATCAAAAAGAATGAAAATAAAAAATCTGCTTCTCTGTATTCTCCTGCTCCAGTTATGCGCCTGCAAAAAATGGCTGGATGCCAAATCAACACTTGGAGATATTACCCCCGTATCACTCAATGATTACCAGGCGCTGCTGGATAATGATGCTATTATAAACGAAGGTACACCCGGTTTGGGATTGACCGCCTGCGATAATTATTACGTCAGCTTCTCCGTGTGGCAATCCCGTAGCGCATTCGAAAGGAATGGCTATATATGGGCCAAAGATGTATATGAAGGCCTCAGCCCCCAGGACTGGTCGAAGCCTTATAAAGCCATTTCCTATGCGAACATTGCCCTGGAAGGATTGGCAACCATTCCTGTTACCAATGCTAACCAGCAGGCATGGAATATGGTAAAAGGGACCGCTCTTTTTTTCAGGGCCTTTCACCTGTTCCAGTTGGCGCAGTTATTTACGCTGCCCTATACCAACGCTACCGCTGACACCGACCCGGGTTTGCCCCTGCGGCTGCATTCAGATGTAAATGAAACAGTAAGCCGTGCCAGCATTCGAAACACCTATGAGCAGATATTATCCGACCTGCAGGAATCAGTCACCCTGTTACCCGTTTACGCGGCTTACCAGACACGTCCCGGCACAACCGCCGTGTACGCATTGCTTGCCAAAGTATACCTGACTATGAAGGATTATGAACATGCCCGGGAAAATGCCGACAAAGCGTTAGCGCAATACAATACCCTCATAGATTTTAATGGTTTAACTGCCGCGGCTACCGTACCCCTTGCGGCCTATCCGAATAACAAAGAAGTGATATTGTACACTACGATGCTTACCCCCATTATTCTCGCCAATACCAATCCTGTTACTGATTCTGTACTGTATCAAAGCTATGCGGCCAATGACCTGCGGAAAACGGTTTTCTATAAACTCAATGCCGGCTTACCGCTTTTCAAGGGTTGGTATACCGGCAAGAACAACAGTTACTTTTCTGGAATTGGCACTAATGAATGCTGGCTGATACGCGCAGAATGCCAGGCCCGGCTGGGGAATACCGTTGCGGCGATGGCCGACCTGAATGCAATGCTGGTGAAGAGATGGAAGGCTGGAACATTCGTGCCGGTAACAGCGGCAACAGCCAATGATGCGCTTGTGAAAATAATTACGGAACGGCGGAAAGAGTTGCCATTTACTGCCAGTGTTAGATGGGAGGACCTGCGGAGGCTCAATACCGATCCACAGTTTGTCAAAACACTTACACGGTTACTGAACGGGCAAACCTATAGCCTCCCGCCCAATGATCCAAGATATGCATTGCCTATTCCTGATGATGAGATCCGTATTTCGGGTATTCAACAAAATCAACGATAATGAAAAAAATATTTATCTGCAGTTTATTATTTTCTATTTTACTAAACAGGGGATTTGCTAAACCAGGTGATGTGATCATATCCGGCACATCAACCACCCCCCTTAACGTGGAAGTGATACAATACCCGCCCTATTTTATTACCCCCGACAGGGAATACCAGCGTTACCATACAAAAGTTGCCGGTACTGTTTTCAACTTGCATATACCCGGCATCAAAAATCCCACCTATCTATTTATCAAACTGGCAAGCAGGGATACCGTGTATAATTTAGCGTACTACCTAGTGGAAGGGGGCGACAGTGTTCATATTGATGCAAGGAAGGATAGCTTGGTATTTTCAGGTAAAGCAGGGGCTTCTTTTACATGCCAGTACCTGGTTAACCGGTCGCCTTCCAGGTTGGCAGGGCAGGAGAACATCCTGAAACAACCCGATTTTTATCTTTACCTGTCGAGGCTATGGCCCAGGATCGATTCCCTGTATGCCACTAAACAAATGATCATTAGCAGGTACAGGCCCCTACTATCCGCTTCAGCCTATGGCATTCTCAGTGCCAACTGCCAGGGGGAAAATGAAAGCAGTCATACAAGGGGTATAGATTTTTACATGCGAATATTATCCAGGGACTCCGTCCGGCAACAACAGGTAACCAGGTTTTACCAGGAGCAATTCGCTAAGCGAAGTATAGATACAATTACCCCGGCGTTACTTATTTACTCCCATAGCTTTTTAGAATACGTGATTGCTAAAACCAAGCTGGATGCCATGATGCAATGGGAATATTCGGATAAATGGACAAAGCCGATGAACATAGGCAAGGTGTATGAAACATTGAAAAATAAGTACACCGGTATCCTTATGGAAAGGGTACTCATCCAGTTCTTCGCCATCCAAAACAGTTTTGAAGACAGCAGTTACCGGTACCTGCAAAGTTTATCCGCAAGGATCAGGGACCCTTTTTTTCAAACAGTATTAACAGAATTGCAACGAAAATCAAAGGGAGTACCTGCCTACCCCTTCAGTTTACCGGACAGCAGCGGGAAAGTGAACAGGCTCAGCGATTTTAAAGGGAAAGTAGTGGTTATCGATTTTTGGTATACAGGTTGCGCGGCATGCCCAAGGCTGGCAAAAGAGATCAAACCAACCATTGACAGCCT
>JBKJPR010000118.1:0-4643 GCA_046594275.1 Sediminibacterium sp. | reverse complement strand
ATGGGAGTTGAAATATTGTGGCTCATGCCCATCACACCCATCAGTGAAAAGATACGCCAGGGAACTTTGGGCAGTTATTATGCCTGCAGCAGTTATACAGAGATCAACCCTGAATTTGGAGGGCTGGCTGACTTTAAGAACCTGGTAACAGAAGCACATACACTGGGGTTCAAACTAATTATCGACTGGGTGGCTAATCATACAGGATGGGATCATCACTGGACAACGGAGCACCCGGATTGGTTCCTCAAAGATGCAAAAGGGAATTTTACGGAGAAGAATGGCTGGCATGATGTGATAGACCTGAACTTCGATGATAAGGATATGCGGATGGCTATGATAGATGCCATGCAGTATTGGGTTAAGGAATGTAATATTGATGGATTCAGGTGTGATATGGCACATTTGGTACCCTTAGATTTCTGGAAGGATGCCCGTATTCAATGTGATGCACTGAAAAAATTATTCTGGCTGGCCGAATGTGAAGTAGTGAATTACCATGATGTATTCGATGCCGGCTATGCCTGGTGGTGGATGCATGTAACAGAAGATTATGCAAAAAGCAAAGAATCTCTGCAGACTGTCAGAGATGTGCTGCATGCATATTCGCAGTATCCGGAGGGCGCTGTCAAATTATTCTTCACCAATAACCATGATGAGAATAGCTGGAACGGTACAGAATATGAAAAATATGGAAATGCCGCCAAAGCATGGGCCGTATTCACCTGTACCTGGCAGGGTATGCCGTTGATCTATAGCGGTCAGGAAAGTCCCAATAAAAAAAGGTTGGCATTTTTTGACAAGGATATTATCGGTTGGCAGGATCCTTTGCAACTGACAGATTTTTATCAACCGCTGTTACAACTCCGCAAAAGAAATGCTGCTGTCACCGAGGGAGAAACCTTTATTCTACCCAGTGAATATAGCAACCAGCTCATGGCATTCCTGCGAAGAAAGGGTGATGCTGTAGTGTTGGTACTGTTGAATGTATCAAAAGAAGACCGTGTCATCATCCGGGTAAAACATGAGTGGCTGACGGGTATGTTTAAAAATATTTTTTCCAAAATGCATTTTTCTTTCAAAGGAGATGAACCCTTTGAATTGCAGGCAGGGGAGTATGTGGTTTATGAAAAAACGGAATAGGATTGAATAAATATTAAACACCGAATGTTGAAGTATTTAGCAACTTCAACATTCGGTGTTCCCTGTTCGATATTCGATATTAATCAAGATCAGTCAAATCCAGCGGGTACGGATACGTATTCTCAAACCCGGGATACACCCCTTCTATCTTTATTTTTCTGCCTTTATTCTGTGAAAGAATTTTATCGAGGTCAGCTACGGATTTGATTTCCACGCCATCAACACTGGTGATAATAAATCCTTCCTGCATTCTGGTTCTCTTTAATAATCCATCCCCAATCTTTCTAACGATCACACCACCTGCGATCTGGTTGGCAGCAGCAGTTTTGCTGTCTACAGCGACCAGTTCAGCGCCTAATTTTTCAAGGATACCGGTGGTCTTCACAACATCTGTATTACCTGCTTTATTCTTGAGTGTGAGGTTAGCCGTATTTTCTCTTCCGGAACGTTTATAGGTCAAACTGATCTTATCTCCTGGTTTGTAACGCGATACCTGCTCCTGTAATTCAGGGCCATTTGATACGGCAATGCCATTGATCTTTGTAACGATATCGCCTTTTTTCAATCCTGCCGCATTAGCTGCGCCACCTTCAGGTACACCCGTAACAAATACACCTTCTCCTTCTCTATAAGCCGTACCAATCTCTTTCTCCAGCTCTTTTGCCTGATCTTCGGAAAGGTTTTCACTTGGATAATTGATGCCGATATACGCCCTTTGTACAGTTCCGAATTTCACGATGTCTGTAATAATCTTCTTAACAATGTTCACAGGTATCGCATAGGAGTAGCCGGCATAAGAACCTGTGGGTGAAGCTATCGCAGAATTAATACCGATGAGTTCACCATTGGTGTTTATCAAAGCACCACCACTGTTACCTGGGTTTACAGCAGCATCGGTCTGGATAAAAGATTCAACCGGGCTCTGGCTCTGTCTGCCATTGATTCCTATCGATCGGGATTTGGCACTGATGATACCGGCAGTAACCGTTACATCTAAGTTCAAAGGATAACCAATGGCCAGTACCCACTGTCCTAATTTTGCATCATCACTATTTCCATATACTAAGTAGGGAAGAGATTTCCCATCGATCTTGATCACTGCCAGGTCACTGCTGGCATCGGTACCCACTACGGTTCCTTTGTATGATTTTTTATTGGCTAAAGTCACGTTCACTTCATCCGCACCATCCACCACATGATTATTGGTAACGATGTATCCATCTTCTGTGATCAATACCCCGCTGCCGCTTGCCCGCTGCTCTGGTATCACCCTGGGCCCGCCGAAAAAATCGCCAAAGTCATCGCCGAAAAGATCAGAAAATGGATTGTTGCGCTGGCGTTGTGTATTGTTATTACTTACCTGTCTTGCCTTGGTTCTTGTTTTAATGTGCACTACCGCAGGCGTGGCACTGGTAGCTGCCGGTGTAAAGTCTACAGCAGTAGCCGGGGCTCCTGCATTGCCAAAAAAGCCTGCATAATTGACGGGTAGTTTTCCCGTTTCCTGTATGCCAGCAAATTGGTGTTGTTCATATTTGCCATATCCCCACACACTCAAAACAGCGGTGGTAGCGCTGATGGCCACAACGGCGAAAATGTTCCTGAGATTCATATCCTGTTATTTTAATTAATTGAGTAATAAGTAAGTCAAATAGCATGCCTTTCTTGTACAAATAAACGAAGCTGTTTAATTGACAGTTCATCCTCCATCCCATTTAACAAATATTTTACGACAATTATCGTACTTCAGATGTAAGGTAGGGAGAAATGGTTTGGAGTTTGGGGTTGGGAGTTTGCGTTTATGCGAAGCTTTCGACAAACCAGCTCCTACCCGCCCTCCCCAAACTCTCAACCCCAAACTCCCAACCCCAAACCCCAAACCCTATCTCCCTCTCAAAGTTTCATCAAAAAAGCCATAGTATCCACTCCATCGGCATAATCGGTCAAAGATGGGCTTTGTGCCATACCAAACGGGGTATGGCCATGCCCCACTACACATTGTACGTCCGGGTTGCTGCGCAAAGCATCAGCCACGTCCTGCCTGTTATCATAAAACGCATAATGTACCTGGCTTACGGGTGAAAATGGGGAGTCGTTCTCTGTAAGGATAAGTGTATCATTATTCATGTAATACCGGTTGCCCATGATCAGCAGGGCAAGGTGATAATCGAAATTGTGTTTGTATTTGTGGAAATCCATAAAATGCGCATATTTCCGCAAAGCATTGAGCAGCGGGATAAAATCATATTCTCTGGGGACATACAATTTGGTGATGTTGCGACAGCCCAAGCCAAAATAGAGTTGTATATCGTCTGATAAAGCATCCAGTTCCTGCGGCGTTTCTGTAGCATCCAATACAGCTACCGAGGTTCTGTTCCGTCGGATGATATGAGGGAATTTGCCAAAATAATAGTCAAAATACCGACCCGAATTATTGCTGCCGGTGGCTATGTAGGCTTCGCAGCCAGTGAGCCTTTCGGCAAAAGATACCTGGTTCTGGATGGTGATCTCCCATTCATAAAGTTTTGTAACCAGGTGCTTGATTAATAATTCATCTTTGGAAGAGGTTTTGATCACTACGTTATGACCGCTGATAAATACACATAAAAAATCATGAAATCCCACCAAGGGTATATTACCCGCCATAACCAGCCCAACAGATTTGGGAGCATGCTGTATCTCAGGAATGGCGTACCGGGTAGCCCATTCCTGCAAAAATGACGGGTTCAGAAAACTGAGGGCAATATTCTGTACCGATTGATCAATGAATTCAGGTATAAACCACTGGTTTTCCAGAAACGCCCTTTCCCGGAGGGCCAGCCAATCCTCGTCCCTGCTGAGCATATATTGGCCTAATCTGGCCATTAATTCAATTCGTTCTTGTAAAATCATTTGTCAGCCGTATTTTTGGCACTGCAAATGTAGAATCACTAACCCAACAAACCCATTTTAGTATGGCAATCAAAATCACTGAAGAATGTATCAATTGCGGAGCCTGCGAGCCCGAATGTCCTAATAACGCAATCTATGAAGGTGGCGTGGAATGGTCAATAGCCGACGGAACCACCATAAAAGGAAGTTTTACCCTCATGGATGGAACAGTTGTTAATGCAGACCAGCGCTTTGCGCCGGTGAGTGTTGACATCTATTACATTACACCCAACAAGTGTACGGAATGCCAGGGTTTTCACGAAGAACCGCAATGTGCAGCAGTTTGCCCGGTTGATTGTTGTGTACCTGATGAAATGTACCGCGAAACCGTTGATGAGTTGTTGGGCAAGAAAGCGAAAATGCACATCTAATGCAAAGCCGATGTGCTAAACTTTTAGCCAAAACGCTTGCAAAAAGCGAATAACTGATTTATCTTAGAGGTAATTAATAGGAATATTAATAATTGTTGCCATTAAAAAAGGCAACGACCTGTAACGGCGGGTGATATTTCCCGTCCACGTGAGGTGAAGAGACCAGTAGTTTCTTCACCTTTTTTTGCCCAGCGGCGAATG
>JBKJPR010000302.1:0-3028 GCA_046594275.1 Sediminibacterium sp. | reverse complement strand
GGCTCTCAATATTTATCTTGCGCCGCGAAAAAATAGTAGCCACGCGGACCAGCAAGCCGATATGATTTTCAGTGTAAACTGTTATGGTAAATTCCTGTTTCATACCCCTACCCCCTGAAGGGGAATTATTTTTTTGCTGTGATTAATATTGTTTTATACAACGCATGTTTCGAAAATTTTTCAACTCCTCCTTCAGGGCCTGCCCGACGAACAGGCGGGGCCAGGGTGTTACTTCAACCTTATCTCACTCACACTACACCCCTGCGGTACCATTGGGAACACATTGTTCTCTTTCCCAACCATTACTTCCAGCAAATAAGCCCCTTCATGGTCAAGCATTGTTTTTAATGCGTCTCTTAAATTTTCGCGTACTGTTACTTTTTGTCCCGAAATTCCATAGCCTTTTGCCACCGTTACATAATCGGGACTACCGATATCCACGAACGAATAGCGTTTATCATTGAACAACTGCTGCCATTGGCGAACCATTCCCAGGAACTCATTATTCAGGATCATGATCTTTACATTGAGTTCAGTTTGCATAATGGTACCCAGTTCCTGTATGGTCATTTGTATACCACCATCACCGATAATGGCTACCACTGTTCTGTCGGGGGCGCCGAATTTGGCGCCGATGGCGGCGGGCAAGGCAAACCCCATAGTGCCTAATCCGCCGGATGTGATATTGCTTTTTGATTGATTGAACCGGGCATACCGGCAGGCAACCATCTGGTGCTGGCCCACATCGGTTACGATGATAGCGTCACCATTTGTCAGTTCATTGAGGTTACGTATTACTTCCCCCATTGTTAATTTTTCTGTAGAAGGATGTAACTCTTCAAACACCACTTCCTTATTTTCTTCTTCATCGCAGCTCCGGAATCTTTCCAACCATTGCGGGTATACTTTAGTTTCCACCAGTTTGGTAAGTAAGGGCAGGGTCTCTTTACAATCACCCCATACACCTACGGTTGCTTTTACGTTCTTATCTATTTCTGCAGGATCAATGTCAAGATGTATCACTTTGGCTTGCCTGGCATATTTATCAAGGCGACCGGTTACACGATCATCAAACCGCATTCCTATAGCGATCAATACATCGCAATCATTGGTTAACAGATTTGGGCCGTAGTTGCCATGCATACCAAGCATACCTACGTTCAATGGATGATCCGTTGGCAAAGCACTCAATCCCAGAATAGTCCATGCGGCAGGAATACCTGCTTTCTCAATAAAGCAGGTAAATTCTTTCTCTGCTTTTCCCAGGATCACTCCCTGCCCGAAAATCACAAAGGGCTTTTTTGCGGCATTAATCAGTTTTGCCGCTTCAGCGATATATTCTTTTCTGACAATAGGCTTGGGACGATAACTACGTATATGATTGCATTTTGTATAGCCGTGGTAGTCGAATTTTTGAATCTGTGCATTTTTAGTGATATCAATCAATACAGGTCCGGGTCTTCCGCTACGGGCAATGTAAAATGCTTTGGCCATTACCGCCGGGATCTCGGTGGCATCCGTAACCTGGTAATTCCATTTGGTAACAGGCGTAGTGATATTGATCACATCTGTTTCCTGAAATGCGTCTGTTCCCAGCAAATGCGCAAAAACCTGTCCCGTTACTGCTACCAATGGGGTGCTATCGATCATCGCATCTGCCAGTCCCGTAACTAAATTGGTGGCGCCTGGTCCACTGGTGGCAAATACTACACCCACTCTTCCCGATGAACGGGCATAGCCCTGTGCAGCATGAATACCACCCTGCTCATGCCTGACGAGGATATGTTTGAGTTTATCATGATAATCATACAATGCATCATAAATAGGCATAATCGCACCACCCGGATACCCGAAGATGGTGTCCACACTTTCCGCTATTAAAGATTCCAGAACGGCTTGAGAGCCCGATAACACCTCAACCTGAGAAACAGGTTTTGACTCTGACACCACTACCGTTTTTATTTCTTCAATTGTCCGCATACCATTTGTTTTATTCCTTTATAATTCCCCCTTCAGGGGGTTAGGGGGTATCCGTTACACACCCCTGCGACGCATCCTTCACACACTGCGCATATTTAAATAATACCCCTTTCGTGGCTTTCAATGCCGGTTGCTTCCAGTTCGCTTTTCGTTTGGCAATTTCTTCTTTGGGCACTTTCAATGTCATTTGCTTTGTAGCTACATTCAGTTCTATTACATCATCATCTTTCACAAATGCGATCAGGCCGCCGTTAAATGCTTCGGGCATAATATGCCCTACTACAAAGCCGTGGGTGCCACCACTGAATCTTCCGTCCGTTATCAGGGCTACGCTCTTTCCCAAACCCGCGCCTATGATAGCAGAAGTGGGTTTCAGCATTTCAGGCATACCCGGTGCGCCTTTCGGGCCAACCTGCCTGATCACGACCACATCGCCCGCTTTTATTTTGCCGCTGTTGATGCCATCCATCAATGCATGTTCGCCATCAAAAACCCTTGCAGGGCCTTCAAAACGCTCTCCTTCTTTGCCGCTGATCTTGGCCACACTACCCCCTTCGGCAAGATTCCCATAGAGTATCTGTAAGTGGCCGGTTACTTTTACAGGGCTTTCTACAGGCAGAATTATTTTCTGCTGATCGAAATCGAGGTCAGGCATACCTGCTAAATTCTCTGCGATTGTTTTACCGGTCACAGTTAAGCAATCGCCATGGAGCATTCCTTTTTGTAATAAATATTTCATCACTGCCGGAACGCCGCCGTATTTGTGCAGGTCCTGCATTAAATATTTTCCACTGGGTTTGAAATCTGCCAACACCGGGGTCTTATCACTGAAAACCTGGAAATCATCCTGAGTTAATGCTACATCCACACTTTTCGCCATGGCAATCAGGTGCAATACCGCATTTGTACTTCCACCCATCACCATCACCATCGTTATCGCGTTTTCAAAAGCTTTTCTTGTCATGATATCCTTTGGCTTGATATCTTTTTCCATGAGATTGCGAATGGCTTTACCTGCATCTACACACTCTTTTTGTTTTTCATCACT
>JBKJPR010000380.1:0-3662 GCA_046594275.1 Sediminibacterium sp. | reverse complement strand
GCGCAGCAAAATGGTGAACCGCCAGCAATTGAATGATATTGCTTTGAAAATGGGCCTGCGCAAACTCACTTTCTACAATAAATTTGATAATGCCCTCAAAGGAAGCCAGATATTCGGCAATACACTGGAAGCGCTGGTTGGCGCCGTATACCTCGATAAAGGTTACGATAAAACACATAACTGGGTACTGCGCCAGATCGTAATCCCGCATATGTTTGTAGATGACCTGGAACTGATCGATATCAACCTCAAAAATAAACTGATCGGCTGGGCAAACAAAAATGGCAAAATACTCGCTTTTGAATTAGCCGAAGAAAGAATGGAAGGCAGTCGCCGCCTGTTTACCATTAATGCCATGCTTGATGGACAACTGCTCGCTATGGGTAAGGGCTATAATAAGAAAGACGCCAGCCAGGTAGCCGCGCAGGTAGCGGTTGAAAAACTGGGCTTGCAGTAATGCAGTTTGGGGTTTGGGGTTTGGAGTTTGGGGTTGTGACCTCTAGGCATCATTGGAATTCTGATGGATTTACAGCTCTAATGCAACAGTCACAGCCATTCCTTTTGCCGTCCGCACAATTATTACTTTCTTAGCGAAGCCGATTAAAAAGGGTTGTCTCCGCTTTATGAATGTGTAGTAACCCCAAACCCCAAACTATCTCATCTCCTGGCACAACTCTATCAGCACCCCGTTAGTATCCTTTGGATGCAGGAAACACACCCATTTGTTATCCGCACCTTTTTTAGGTTGTTCATTCAGCAGAACAAATCCCTCTGCCTGCAATCGGGCCATTTCAGCATGAATATCTTCCACTTCAAAGGCGATATGATGAATACCTTCCCCTTTTTTAGCGATAAAACGCGCTATAATACCATCCGGATCGATACTTTCCAGCAATTCCACCTTGGATTGCCCCTGGTGAAAAAAAGCAGTATGTACCTGTTCGGATTCTACGGTTTCCGTTTTATAACAGGGGGTGTTAAGCAGCTTTTCAAACAATGGAATTGCCTTATTAAAGTCCTTTACAGCTATCCCGATATGTTCAACTTTTAACATAGTATCTATTTTTAATATAATGCTCTTACGAAATATGGAAAAACACTCTGCAGCGGCGTTCACGCCCAAATTTATAGAAGGAATTGCAGTAATTTTGTCTTAACAGCTATTATAAACTTTTAGTCTACTATGTTGAAATTACCGATTTACCTGGATAACAATGCCACTACACCAATGGACCCGCGTGTACTGGAAGCGATGATACCGTATTTTACGGAGCATTTTGGTAATGCAGCCAGCCGTAATCACCCATTTGGATGGGAGGCAGAAGAAGCAGTGGATTATGCCCGTGAGCAGGTGGCTAAACTGATCGGCGCAGATCCTAAAGAAATTATTTTTACCTCGGGCGCTACCGAAGGGGATAACCTGGGTATCAAAGGCGTATACGAAATGTACAGCAGTAAAGGCAATCATATCATTACCTGTACCACGGAACACAAAGCGGTTTTAGATACCTGTAAACATATTGAACGCCTGGGTGGTGAAGTAACCTACCTGGAAGTAAAAGCAGATGGCATTATTGACCTGAAAGAGCTGGAAGCTGCCATACGCCCTACCACTATACTGATAGCTATTATGTATGCCAACAATGAGATTGGTGTGATTCAACCTGTGAAAGAGATCAGCACCCTGGCCAAAAAGAATGGTATCCTTTTCTTTTCTGATGCCGTGCAGGCAGTGGGAAAAATACCGGTTGATGTGAACAGGGATGGCATTGACATCATGGCATTCACCGGGCATAAAATGTATGGTCCCAAAGGTATAGGTGCATTATATGTTCGCCGTAAAAATCCCCGTGTAAAAGTAACGGCACAGATGGATGGCGGCGGCCACGAAAGAGGGATGCGTAGCGGTACACTGAATGTACCGGGTATTGTGGGTTTTGGTAAAGCCTGTGAACTGGCCCGCCTCGAAATGGCAGAAGATGCGGTTCGCTTAAGTAAGTTGCGGGATAAACTCGAAAACGCATTGATGCAGTTAGAAGAAACATACGTAAATGGTAACCGCGAACACCGGTTGCCGCATGTGTCCAATATCTCTTTCAAATACGTAGAAGGAGAAGGGCTGCTGATGGGCTTTAACAAAAACATAGCGTTGTCATCAGGCTCAGCCTGTACTTCCGCCTCATTAGAACCCAGCTATGTGTTAAAAGCGTTGGGACTGGGAGATGATCTGGCACATAGTTCGCTACGTTTTGGATTAGGGCGTTTCACCACCGAGGACCAGATAGATTATACCATCAAAGCGGTAAGTGATACGGTACTGAAACTGAGAGATATGAGTCCGCTGTGGGAAATGTTTAAGGAAGGGGTGGATATGGATAAGATTGAATGGGCACATCATTAGGCAATTAAAAAATAATAATTTATAATTAATAATTATCAACATGGCATATTCAGAAAAAGTGATCGATCACTATAGCAATCCAAAAAACGTAGGCACTTTGGATAAATCGAAGAAAAATGTAGGAACAGGTCTGGTAGGCGCACCGGAATGCGGCGATGTAATGCGTTTGCAGATAGAAGTGGATGATGCTACCGGAATGATCACCGATGCCAAGTTCAAAACATTTGGCTGCGGCTCGGCCATTGCTTCCTCTTCACTGGCTACAGAATGGTTAAAAGGCAAAACTGTTGACCAGGCTGTACTCATTGATAACATGGACCTGGTAGAAGAGCTGAACCTTCCACCGGTAAAGATCCACTGTTCCGTTCTGGCCGAAGATGCTATCAAATCAGCGATCAACGACTACCGCCAAAAGAATGGCCTCAAAGAACTGGTGTTTGAAGAAAGAATTCACTAGAATAATTAACAATTAGTAATTAGTAATGAATACTTATTAATTATTAGTTATCAATTACTAATTAATGGTTGCAACAGAGAACAGTATTTACGTAAGCGATAAAGCGAAAAAAAAAGTTCATCAATTGATGGAGGATGCAGGTGTAACGGGAGATGCTTCTTATTTTTTGCGGGTAGGTGTAGTAGGAGGCGGTTGCTCGGGACTGAGCTATAAACTCGATTTTGACAATGAGATCAAACCCATGGACCAGGTATTTGAAGACAATGGAATAAAAGTAGTTACCGACCTGAAGAGTTTTCTCTACCTCGTAAACACCGAACTGGATTTTTCAGATGGATTGAATGGAAAAGGATTTTACTTCAATAATCCCAATGCGAGCAGGAGTTGTGGTTGTGGAGAGAGTTTTGCAGTGTAATTCCTACCCCCAGGGTCCCCGCCTGTTCGTCGGGCAGGCCAAAAGGGAGTTAAATATTTAAAAAGCCGAAGCGATTGCTTCGGCTTTTTACTTTCCCCTCCTTTCCAAGGAGGGGCCGATGTTATATTTTTCGCAGAAAAATATAACATCGGGGGTGGTTATTCAGTCCTTTCCTGTGGCGGTGGTGGTGCATCCGGCCTTACAGGCGCCCCTTTCATTTTAACCGGCTTCACCGGCGGTGGCGGTGGAAATTTCTCTGCATCTCTCCTGCTTCCCGGGGCATTGAATTTTGTAGCTTCTAGTTTGGGTGGAGGTGGCACATCCGGTCTTTCAGCTTTCGGAAGCGATACTCCCCTTGCTGGTTGAGGAGGTGGTGGTGGCCTTTCTCC
>JBKJPR010000333.1:0-3331 GCA_046594275.1 Sediminibacterium sp. | reverse complement strand
GCAAGCATAAGGGTTTGGCCCTCAAAAGAAAAACTTTCCAGCAGCCATTGGCAGAAAATATCGGCATCATCTATCGGGAGTTTAGCCATAGCATAAAAAGCGCCACCGGGATTGGGACAGAAAACACCTTCCATCGCATTCAGCCGGGTTACAATAAGGTCCCTTCTGGATTTATATTCTGCTCTAGTAGTATCAAAATAATTTGCCGGAAGATCTATGGCGGCTTCGCCGGCGATCTGAGCAAAGCTTGGCGGACTAAGCCTGGCCTGCGCAAACTTCATAACGGCATCCAGAACCGATTTGTTTTTTGTGATGAACGCACCTATTCTTCCGCCACAGGCGCTGTATCTTTTACTGATTGTATCCATAATGATCACATGCTCATCCACACCTTCCAGATGCATCGCACTAACCTGGTGACCTTCATAACAGAATTCGCGGTAGGCTTCATCGGAGAACAGGTAAAGATCGTATTTCAGAATCAGCTCCTTTAACTGCTGCATTTCTGCGACACTGTATAAATAACCGGTTGGATTGTTGGGATTACAGATAACAATCGCCTTTGTGCGGGGAGTGATTTTTTTCTCAAAATCTTCTATAGGTGGCAGGGCAAACCCATTTTCAATATGTGAAGTAATGGGTACTACTTTCACACCCGCTGCCACGGCAAAACCATTGTAGTTGGCATAGAAAGGTTCAGGTATAATCACTTCATCACCCGCATCGAGGCAGGCCATAAAACCAAACTGAATGGCTTCACTGCCACCTGTGGTAACAATGATTTCGTTATAATCCAGGTGAATGCCAACGCTTTCATAATAAACCACCAGTTTTTTCCGGTAACTTTCATTACCTGCGCTGTGACTGTATTCCAGCACTTTAAAATCGCTGTGACGAACTGCATCCAATATCAGTTTGGGTGTTTCGATATCGGGTTGGCCAATATTCAGGTGATAAACTTTGATCCCTCTTTTTTTTGCCGCTTCGGCATAGGGAACCAGTTTGCGGATGGGAGAAGCGGGCATAGACTGACCACGTTGACTGATGTGTAACATGGCCCAAAGATAATCCGGTGCTGTCCTTGTACAAAAACAAAAAACGCAACCGGGATGGTTGCGTTTTCAAATATCAGGAATTTGCTCTTTTATTTTGATTTTGCAGCAGGTTTCGCCACTTCCACCTCGCCATCAATAGTAAGGATGACAGGCTGCGCAACGTTTGCAAATTTTACCGTTACTTTTTTATTGAAAGTTCCGGGATTGGCAGCGTTGTAAGTCACTTTTATATCGCTGGTCTTACCTTTTGCAATCGGTTCTTTTGTATATTCAGGTGTGGTACAACCGCATTCTGCGGTGGCCACCTCAATAACAAGTGGTTTTGCAGATGTATTAGTGAATGTAAATGAATAGGTAGCAGGAACACTCTGTTTGATCTTCCCAAAACTATGTGCGGTGGCTTTGAAGGCAATGTCATTTGTCTGTGCAAAGGCGCCAAAACTAAGAACCACAAGGGTTACAAGAACGAGTACTTTTTTCATATTTGTTTTTTATAAAGGATTAATTTTTAATGATTTTTGCTTTTTCCGGAGCTGCTGTACCAGCCGATTCGGCAGATTTGGCTTCCGGGATGCCTTCGCCGGTGAATCGGGTTTGCTTGGTAAGTCCCCCACTGAAACTGATATCAGTGAACCTGGTAAAAGCGCCTTGTACGCTGCCATTAAATCCAATATTCACTTTTACGGTCTGACCAGGCCCGAATTTCTGGTTAGGCACAAAATTGGGAGTAGTACAGCCACAACCCGCATGTGCATTTTCCAGGGTAATACTATCATTACTTATGTTTGTTATTTCTACTACGTAACTTACAGGCTTTCCTAAAGTTATCTTACCAAAATCATATTCTGCGTTCTTAAATTGCAGAACCTTAGCGGTTGGATCCACCACAGTAGCCTGTGTCTGCACAGACGCAGGGGTCTGATTGGGTGTTACAGCAGGATGGGTAAGCTTACCTGAAGTGGTTTGCGCTTGGGTACTGATACCTGCGAACAATACTGCCATTACAATTACTATTTTTTTCATATCTCTATATTGTGTGGGTAAAATTACGAATCTTATTTTGCTAAACAATTACCTTGTAAGCTAAATACGTGCCATAGCTCAATTTTAGTCAAATTTTAAGTTATTAGCGTGCCGGCGACGAAAAATTGTGGCGAATGGATGTTTTTTATCGGTAAACGGATTTCAGTGAGTCCCTATTCACTCTGTAACGTTATTTTTGTTTTATGGAACAAACACCTACGGTAGAATTGAAGGAAGATATGCTTTCATTTGAGGGCTTCCGTAATACCCTGCTGGAGGATTATAGAACAGTTGTAGTAAGCCGTGAGGTAAGTTTATTGGGAAGACGGGAAGTATTGACAGGGAAAGGAAAATTCGGCATTTTCGGTGATGGAAAAGAAGTGGCGCAGGTAGCAATGGCCAAATTTTTTAAACAGGGAGATTTCAGGAGTGGTTATTACCGCGACCAGACCTTTATGTTTGCTGCAGGATTAGCCAGTGTAGAACAGTTCTTTGCGCAGTTATATGCTGATCCGGATCTGAATAATGAACCTTTTAGCGGAGGCAGACAAATGAACGCACATTTTGCCACAAGGTTTGTAGATGATAATGGTGTATGGCTGGATCTGGCCAATCGCAAAAATATTTCTTCTGATATGGCGCCCACCGCCTCTCAAATGCCGAGGGCGCTGGGATTGGCGTATGCATCCAAATGTTTTCGCAATGCAAAAAATGCGCATCAGTTCGAATCGTTAAGTCATAATGGTAACGAGATCTGTTTCTGTACCATTGGCGATGCCAGCACTTCGGAAGGGCATTTCTGGGAAACCATCAACGCTGCGGGTGTATTGCAGGTGCCGTTAGCGGTATTTGTATGGGATGATGGATATGGGATTTCCGTTCCTAAAAATATTCAAACCACCAAAGGTTCTATTTCTGCCGCGCTGAAAGGAATGGAGAAGGAAGCCAATACCAATGGCATCCGCATCTATAAAGTAAAAGCATGGGATTATGCGGGCATGTGCGAAGTGTTTGAAGAAGCCCTTCAATTGGTGAGGGAAACACATGTACCCGTTTTATTTCACGTGGAAGAAGTGACACAGCCTCAGGGACATTCTACCAGCGGCAGTCATGAACGATACAAAAGTTCGGAAAGATTAGAGTGGGAGAAAGAATGGGATTGTATCAAAAAGATGAAAGAATGGTTAATTGAAAATGATCTCGCCAATATGGAGGATCTGACAGAGATAGAGGCCGGGGCAAAGGAATTTGTG
>JBKJPR010000295.1:0-2655 GCA_046594275.1 Sediminibacterium sp. | reverse complement strand
CTTCTGCCAATTGCTTTAATTTCCGCAGTGTTTCTATGGGAATATATTTTACATCAGCCAATACAAGGGTTTTATATTTTGACCCGCCACTTGTTTGCAAAGACGCTCCTGCGTTTTTGATACCCCACACCTGTTTATCTGAAATGAGGTCAAATGCATAGCCTTGTTTTAACAACCATTCTGCACTGGATTTAAAAACACTTCCTTCAAAACCGGCCATCCCGTCAAAATGCATTAACATGTCACGACCCATTTCTGAAATCTTATCGTTGAAGGGAAAGTATAATAACAGATCATTATCCGGTTTACCTTTTTGTAAAAAACTTTGGCATCTTGCCACGTAATTATTCAATGTTCCAAAATCTTTCCAGAAAGGATTAGCAGGCGTAAAATGCACCGCCGCGTAGAATAACCATCCTGGCCACAGTTCATTCTGCGGCGAGTAATTAGTACCGTGCCAGAACACATGGTTTACGCCCCCTACAAAATATTTATCAACCGCCTGTTTCACATCACCCAATGAAGATTGAAAATGTTCATTCAACCAGGTCGCTGTTTCGGAAGATGCCAGGGGTTTGCCCATGACGTGCGCTGTAGAAGTTGCAAACTTAAAACGCAGGATATCCGCACCTTCTGTTTCAGGAATATCCACCACCCCATAAAGGTCGAGAATATTAGCGGGTGAACCATGCGACTGGTTCCGGATCATTTTATTTTTCGCGGATGCCCAATGCTGCCAGGGTTTGGTGAAATTGTCGAGTAACAGGTCAGAAATGGTTTGCCGGTAATCTGTCATTACGCGCCTTCCAACATCTGAACTGTCTCTTCCTAACAGTTGTGGCAGGTAATTTTTAAGATCATATCCCCGACGTTTCGCAAACTCTTTTAAAAGATCAGGGGTCCAGTTACTTTGTCCTCTTGCATCATCTACTTCATAACTGTCATTGAAAAAAGAACGGATACCGCTGATATCCTTGCCTTTAAATGCGCTGTCAAACCTGCGTAAATAATGTTGCAGGGCAGGTGCACTAAAATGATCGATCACATCCCCTTCGCCACCCGGAGCGGCACGTTCCACCATTTTACCATGCCACCCGATAAACAAAGCATACAGTTTCCAGTTGCCCGCCGGTGCTATCCAGTGCAGTTTTCCTGATGTATCCACTGTAGCGCTGATATCCAGCACATCGCCTTTATCACTATATGCCATTATTGTGTTCGGCTTTAATTCCATTTCATACCGAACCTGGTCGAGTGCATAAGCCTGCAGATTTTTATTCGTCGCGATGGGGTAAGTTAAATTCTTTATATCGAGTTGTGCCCTGCTTTCCGAGCGGTAAAATGGCTGCTGAATAAACCTGACAGGTTCAGTCAACTGCTCACCTTCTTTGAGCGTCCATGTCTTCACATTTACATTCTTACAGGCATCTTCCGGTGTTACCCAAGGGCCTCCAAAAGGCCAGCCGGTAGCATTTGCCAAGTCTATACCAAGATCAAGACGTTTTCCTTCAGTCAATGTATGTTGCAACATTTCCATCCAGCGTGGCGATAAAAAATCAATGAACTTATCTTCCTGGCCCTTTATGCCATAGATAGGTGTTATTTCTAGTCCACCTAATCCGGCCGCGCGGTATTTCTGCATCACATATGTCAGGTTCGGTTTATCTACTGCACTCCCCTGCCACCACCATCTTGTCCAGGGTTTATTGGTTTGCGTTATAACAGGCCATTCAACCTGGGCTTTTATTTTTTCTACAATAACAAACAAAAAGGCTATCAAAATAATTTTTCTGATCATTCTATCCGCTATTTTTTATTGATGTTTTATCATTTTAATTGGAGTGTATGTGTTATCCATTCATATTTCCATTCAGGATACTGTTTCGCCAAAAGTATAGTGTTTCCTTCATGGTAGTAATCGTTTGGTTTATTAGATGGTAATCCGCCGTGGCTGTTAAAACATCAACTAAAATAGATAACATTAAAACCATGACTATCCTGCACCCTGCTGATAAACAAGTGATATTCCCAAGGGGTTTTTGCGGGAACGAATGCGCAAAAAAAATAATAATTCCCTTTTATTTAGTTATCATATAATATTCCAACCCGATCATATTTCCCGGAACAGGTTCTGAGTTCCAGCATGGATGAATGGCCAATGCAGCGCCCAGAGCGGAGGCCTGCGATACAGATGCAGCAAACACTTCTATATCCGGGAATGCAGTGGCCAGAAGGTTCATATACACAGAATTTTTGGCAAAACCGCCATCAACAAAAATGCGTGTGGGCTTTTGGTTGCCCAATACCAGCGCAGTAGAAAATTTTTGCTGCTGAATGATATCATATAAAAGCATATGGTAGGCCTCTGCATAGGTACTGAAATTATCAAGGTCTCTTTTTGAAAAATGAGAAGCATGCAATCCTGCAACTACCACTTCAGGATCTGTTATGTTCTTATTTATAAACGCGGCAGTAAATACTATTTTTTTGTAATGATCCGCATCAACATGAAAATGTTCTGACAGTATTTTTACCTGCAGTTCATGCTCATTCCCCGCAAACAGGCGGGATGCTTTTACAGGGCGCCCGTTTGCGGGGAATGAGCATGAACTGCAGGTAAAAATACTGTCAGAACATTTTCATGTGGATGCGGAT
>JBKJPR010000216.1:0-2590 GCA_046594275.1 Sediminibacterium sp. | reverse complement strand
ACCGCGACCTGCATAGTGGCGTATATGGCGGCGCAGTTGCCAATCCGGCTACCATGCTTGCTAAAATGATCGCAGGGTGCCATGATGAAAATAATCGTGTCACCATTCCTGGTTTTTATGATAATATAGTGGAAATCACTACCGAAGAAAGAGCGAAAATGGCACAGGCGCCTTTTAATGAGGAGGCTTATAAAAAAGATCTGGGGGTAACCAGTTTATGGGGAGAAAAGGGGTATACCACCAATGAAAGAACCGGTATCCGGCCCACGCTGGAAGTAAACGGTATCTGGGGCGGTTATACAGGAGAAGGAGCCAAAACCGTTTTACCAGGGAAAGCTTTTGCCAAGATATCCTGCCGGCTGGTACCCAATCAATCTTCTGCAAAGATTACCGAAAAAATGCTGAACTATTTCAGGAGCATAGCGCCTGCGGGTGTAACCGTAAAAGCCTCAGAGCATCATGGCGGCGAGCCTTACATGACACCGATTGATTCTGATGCCTACAAAGCAGCGGCCAGGGCTATTAAAGCAACTTTTGGTAAAGAACCCATTCCTGTTCGCGGTGGCGGCAGTATTCCTATCTGTGCCTTATTTGAAAAAGAGCTGGGACTGAAAATTGTGTTCATGGGATTTGGATTAGACAGCGATAACCTGCACAGCCCGAATGAAAAATTTGATGTGTTCAATTTTTATAAGGGGATTGAGACCATTCCTTATTTCCATCAATTTTATACAGAAACTTTTGGAAAGGTTTAGAAGCTGTTTGAGTTAGTAATATAAAGTAAGGTATGAAGCATTTTTCGCCACAGATTATACAGATTTTTTCTGTGCTAATCTGTATAATCTGTGGCAATGGGTTTAAAATATAATTAACTCAAACAGCTTCTTAAACTCTTCCAAAAGTTCAGGATATGGCAGAAGTAAAAGAAAAACTACGCATCGATAAATATCTCTGGGCCATCCGCTTATTCAAAACCCGGAGCCAGGCAGGTGATGCCTGTGATAAAGGAAAAGTAAAATGCCAGGGCACCTCGGTAAAAGCATCGCGCATGGTGGTCATCGGCGATGAATACGAGGTAAAGGCCGAGGCCCGGAAATGGGTGGTGAAAGTAACCGGGCTGTTACAGAAACGCGTACAATATGCCGAGGCCATTAATAATTACATTGACATAACGCCCGCAGAAGAACTGGACCGGATAAAATCTGAAGCTGCTACATTTCAGACAGGCAAACGGCAAAGCAAGATAGGCAGGCCCACCAAAAGAGAGCGGCGCGATCTGGGGGGGTTTATGGAATTATAAAAACACATTTCTATGAAAAATAAATTATTCGTTTCCATTTTCATCTTTATACTCACAACGGGCATGAAGGTTTCCGCACAGGTTATTATTACAGACTCATCCACAAAAATGAATGTTCCTGATAAAATGCCGGAATTTAAAAGAGGGCTAAATGGCTGGACAGATTTTTTGGCAGCTAAACTGGACAGGGATCTTTTACAGAGAGAAGGCGCTCCTCCCGGAAAATATCTTGTTATTGTAAGTTTCCTTATTGAGGCTGATGGTTCAGTGAATGATATTAAGATCGAATATGACCGGGGATATCATACTGGTGATGAAGTCAAGAGCATCATTAAGTTGACCAATAAAAAATGGATACCTGCTTATGATAAAGGTAAGCCCGTTGCTTTCAGGCATAGGCAATCCATTACATTTCTTAACAACTAAACGTTCATCCAAAGACTGAAAAAATATTCTGCCTGCTTCTATTGCGGTCCATATCAGATACAGACACCTTGCAAGACATCAATATACCCGCACAGTTCCCAAGTGACGATTCTGCCTGGAACCTATACCTTGATACCAGCCTGAACAAACAGAATATCATCAACCAGTCTAACAAAAAAGACATAGGAAGATTCGGCAAAACATAGCGGGTAGAATATAATTTCGGCATTATGGCTGATGGGAGTATCAGGCTGGTCAGCATCCAGGTCCTGGTAAGCCAGGAAGTACGGTGAGATACAACGGGTATTAAGAAGTTCCCCAAAATGGACACCTGCCACCTTTAAGGGCAAACCAGTTGTTTACTGCAAGAAGCAAATTTCCACCTTCACCTTTGACTGAACCCTGCCTGCGCAGGTATTTGTATGTTTGCACTATGAACATCGATATTCTCACAGTTGTTCCCGAGTTATTAGAGAGTCCTTTCGGTCACAGCATCCTAAAACGCGCTAAGGAGAAAGGTTTGCTTACCGTGCAAACTCATAACCTGCGCAAATGGGCCATCAACAAACACATGCAGGTAGATGATTACCAGTTTGGCGGTGGCGCGGGTATGGTAATGATGCCCGAACCTTTGGCAAATGCCATCGAGGAACTGCAGCAGGAAAAAAAATATGACGAGATCATTTTTATGACACCCGATGGCGAATTGTTCAACCAGAAAGCGGCCAACCAATTATCACTCAAAGAAAATATACTCATCATCTGCGGGCATTACAAAGGCATTGACGACCGTATCCGTCAGAAGTATGTTACAAGCGAAATATCTATTGGTGATTATGTATTAAGTGGCGGCGAACTTGCTGC
>JBKJPR010000281.1:0-5733 GCA_046594275.1 Sediminibacterium sp. | reverse complement strand
CAACACAATCACCCATGCCATCCATCTTATTTTCAGGAAAGCCGCCAGTGATTTTTTATAGCCATTTTCCATGCCCCTGAAAAACGGTTCTGTTTTATCATAGAACCATCCATGGTTATTCTTTTTGTTAAGGTATACATTTAATACCGGCGTAATCGTAAGCGAAACAAATGCCGATACCAGTACGGCGCAGGCTACCACCACACCAAATTCGCGGAACAGGCTCCCTACGAACCCTTGCAGGAAGATTACAGGTAAGAATACTACCGCCAGTGTAATAGAGGTAGAAATTACCGCAAAAAAGATTTCCTTACTGCCTTCCAGAGCGGCGCTGCGGATAGGGAGCCCTCCTTCCAGTTTCCGGAAAATGTTTTCTGTTACCACAATGCCATCGTCTACCACCAGCCCTGTTGCCAAAACTACTGCTAACAAGGTCAATACATTAATAGAGAAGCCCGCTATATACATGATAAAGAAAGTAGCAACCAGTGAAATGGGTATATCGATCAATGGGCGTATCGCAACGAGCCAGTTACGGAAGAAAAAGAATATTACCAATACCACCAGGCTGAAAGAGATAAGCAATGTTTCGCCTACTTCTTTTATGGAACGGCGTACGTTTTTTGTCTGATCGATCAGAATGGCTATTTCAAAATCTCCTTTTTCTGATTTTTTAATTTCTTCCAGACGCTTGTAAAACTCATCCGCAATTTTTATGTAATTAGCGCCGGGTTGGGGTATCACCTGCAATCCCACTGCACTTACACCATTCAATCGCCAGCTAAATTCATCCTGTTCAGGACCGATCTCAACTTTCGCCACATCATTCAGCCTCACGATGCCCACAGCATCTTCGCGGAGGATCAGGTCGCGAAAATCTTTTTCCGTGGTTAGCCTTCCCAAGGCACGTATCGTAAGTTCTGAATTGGTGCCATATATCTTTCCGGATGGTATCTCAATGTTTTCCCTGTTCAATGCATTGCGGATATCAGCAAAAGCTATATTATACGCATTCAGCTTATCCGGGTCGATCCATAAACGCATAGAGGGGCGTTTCTGTCCCAATATGTTTACCGAACTCACTTCCGGTATTGTTTGAAAACGTTCCTGCAATACATTCTCCGCGTAATCACTGAGTTCCATCAGTCCCTTGGTCCTGCTCTGTACCGCCACGAGAATAATAAAATCACTATTCGCATCCGCCTTACTCACTACTGGTGGGGCATCTACATCCTGCGGAAGGTTTCTTACGGCCTGGCTCACTTTATCCCGAACATCATTGGCCGCTGTTTCGAGGTTCTCTTTGATATTGAACTCCACCGTTATATTACTGGAACCATTGCTGCTGGAAGATGTGATACTCCTGATACCGGGGATACCATTGACTGATTTTTCTAAAGGCTCTGTTATCTGGCTCTCGACAATATCTGCATTGGCGCCCGCATAAGACGTACGGACGTTAACAATAGGGGGATCAATAGCCGGGTATTCGCGTACCGCTAAAAAATTAAATCCCACTATGCCAAACAACACGATGAGGATATTCATCACAGTGGCCAGGATGGGTCTTTTGAGCGAAAGTTCAGAAATATTCATGTGCTTATCCGGCATGGGTGGCCACCCGGTTCTTTAATGAGGTTTTTAGCTATTACAATATGTATAACTGTTCCTACTGCGAAAACTCTTCCAGTTTTTTTACACTCCGTATTTTCACGGACGAATTCGGTCGCACAAAAAGCACCCCTGTTACTACTATGCTGTCTCCCACACTGATGCCTTTGGTTACCTCTGCGGTTGCTGACGTCCGTAATCCGGTTTCTATATCCACAAAAACACCTTTCCCCATTCGTACAACCACTAATTTTTTGGCTTTGGCATCTGGTATGATCGCGCTGGTGGGAACCATTACACTGTTATTAGAACCGCCGGCATTCAATATCACTTTTACGAAAGATCCCGGGTTAAGCGTACCCCCTTCCAGAACTGCCCTCACTTTTAAATTGCGTGAAGAGGCGTCAATCATCGGCTCTGTGGCAACAATCATGGCCCTGCCCTTTGCAGTTTTCTGGTTGGGCTGAACCACCACATAACTTCCTCTACGGATCAGGTAGGTGTATACTTCCGGAACCGTGAAATCTATTTTCACCCTATCCGTCTGTTGCAAAGTGGCCAGTATGGTTTGGGGTGTAACATACGATCCGGGGCTTACCATCCGCAAACCCAGCACCCCGCTGAATGGCGCCCTTACGGTTGTTTTATCTATTTGTGCCTGCGTAAAAACCATATCGGCCCTAAGACTGTTCACCTGGTTCAGCGATACATCGTAATCTGCCTGGTTAATGCCGCTTACAGACAATAGCTTCCGTAAGCGTTCTTCGGTTTTCTGTGCAAGGTCAAGCTGTACCCTTGATTTGTTTAGTGTAGCCTGCAGGTCGGCATCGTTAATTTTTGCCAGTACGGCCCCTTTTCCAACACGGCTGCCTTCGGGAATATTCAAAAATGTTAGCCTCCCGCTGATCTCTGGACGCAGTTCGGCAGATTCAAATGCTACAACAGACCCATTCACTTCAACAGAATTACTGAGCGTACTATGCCCGGCTATCAGTACATCCACCAACACGGGTGGTGGTGCCGTATTTTGTTTAGGGGCTTCTTTTTTGCTTTTGCAGGCAAACAGACAAATAAAAACAAGGAAAGAAAGGTATCTGGTTTTCAAAAGCTACGTTTTAAAGGCAGCTAAAGATAGAAATATTTTATATCTGGCGTTATAACATTGGATAAATGGTTAGGCAACATAAATAAATCGGTCTAATGGGTGGTTTCACTCGTTTGCAGTGTACATTCATGAACCGGAAAATCAGGAACCAGTGTCGGTCACCCGGAATTTCATCATCATCGTTCACCAATATGTACCAGCTAACTATAGATCATCCTGAAAAAAGGGCTTTTATCACAGGTGCCGCATCGGGCCTGGGGCAGGCTTTTTGCTTTGAACTGGCCAGAGAAGGCTGGACTATTGGTATAGCCGATATCAATGTCAAGGATCTGGCTGTTACGGCTGCTGAGATAGAAAAGCTCGGTGGCAGGCACTTATCCTTTCCATTAGATGTATCGGATAAAGAACAATACAAAAAAGTAGCTGAAGAATTTTTAGCCCGGGCTGGTGGCATTGATCTCCTGTTCAACAATGCCGGTGTAGGCGATGGTGGCGGATTCGAGGAATATGCGCTCGAAAACTACGAATGGATGGTAGGCATTAACCAGATGGGCGTAGTATATGGCTGCTATTATTTTATTCCGGCTATGAAAAAACAGCGTTCGGGACATATACTCAATACCGCCAGCGCAGCAGCCATCGGTTGCGCGCCAACTATGGGCGCCTACAATATGACAAAAGCAGCGGTGGTAGCCATCAGTGAAACCCTGTATGGTGAATTGATGGATCATAATATCCGGGTTTCCTGTATCCAACCCCTGTATTTCAAAACCAATGTTATCCAATATGCCCGGGGAGGCGAACTGGTGAAAAAAGCCACACAGATGTTCATTGAGAGATCGGGACTGGAAGCTCCTGAAGTGGCACGGGAAATACTGGAACGTGCGGGTAAAAAGGAATTATACATCATCCTTCCGAAAGAAGCCAGAAAGATGTGGGCCCTAAAACGCCTTGCCCCTACCTGGTTCCGGAAACAAGTGAAAGAACGGTTTATGCATGCGATGAGAAAGGCGGCGAAAAGATTATAATTTCATGTAACGCCATGTTAAAACACCTTGTGTCCCTCCTTGTCGCTGTGCCACTGTGGTTATTTAGAACCACAAAAACACAGAGGGATTGGGGTAGTTTGCAGATAAGAAAAATAGTATGACAGCTAATCAAATATTCAGTCTCGAAGGAAAAGTTGCCCTGATCACTGGCGCCAGCAAGGGTATAGGAGAGGCCATTGCCCGCTACTATGCAGCCTGCGGCGCTAAGCTGGTGATCAATTCCCGAAAACAGGAAGATTTGGATGCAGTAGCGGAAAACATTAAAGCCCATGGTGGAGAATGCATCGGCATTGCAGCAAATGCCGGTGATACCACCGCCTGCAAAATGCTGGTTGAGAAAGTGGTTGAGGTATATGGGGGAATTGACATACTCGTAAACAATGCCGCTTCCAACCCTGTTTATGGCCCTGTGGTGCAATGCGAGGAGTGGGCCTTTGATAAGATTATGAATGTAAATGTAAAAGCGCCTTTTGAATTGTGTAAACTGGTGTATCCCATTATGAAACAGCGTGGTGGCGGCAGCGTGATCAATATCAGTTCCATTGCGGGGCTTACGCCAGATGCAGGCCTCGGTATCTATTCTGTTTCCAAAGCCGCACTTAATATGCTGACGAAAGTGACTGCTAAAGAATGGGGGGGCGATCATATCCGTGTTAATGCGATTTGTCCCGGACTGATCAAAACCAAATTCTCAGAGGCGCTCTGGCAGAATGAAAAATGGCTGAATCATTTTGTTAAGGGTACCCCGTTAGGCAGAATGGGTACAGTGGAAGAAATTGCAGGTCTGGCTTTATACCTTGCTTCGGATGCATCCGGGTATTGCACAGGTACTGTGTTCACAGCGGATGGTGGTGTTACTATTTAATAAGAAACGTATTGACTTTTTTTACATCATATTGAATTATAGATATGCCTCGTAGAGGCAACCGCTTTGTAACAAATAATGGATCTAATGCATAACATGCCCCGTAGGGGCTACCCTGATGATGATCGTAAACCCCTGCGGGTAGCCCCTACGGGGCAGATTGTTTATATTCAGTTTTGTTTGTTACAGAGCGGCTGTCCCTCCGGGACAGTATATCAGTAATTATTCATAGTATTTAAAATCATCCGGTTTATGGAACCCATTTTTGCCACCGAACGATTAAAAGAATTACTGCCCAGAGTGCGGGCCTTTGTAATGGAAGAATTGATCCCGCTGGAGAAAGATCATCACACCCGTCCATTCAAACAGACAGAAAAAATCTTAGAACAGAAGCGTGAGAAAGTAAAATCGCTGGGTTTATGGAATCTGCACTTACCTAAAGAAGAAGGAGGCATGGGATTAACGCTTTGCGAGTTCGGGCAGGTAAGTGAGATCTTATCACTGGCGCCTTATTATGGGCAATACACCTTTAATTGCCAGCCGCCTGATATCGGCAACACAGAACTTATCAGCAAATTTGCTTCGGCATCTGTCAAAGAAAGATTTTTGCACCCTTTGCTCGAAGGAAAGATCCGGAGTTGCTTTTCCATGACCGAGCCGGAGTTCCCCGGTTCCAATCCTACCCGTATGGCTACCACGGCCGTTCGTGATGGAGATGACTATGTGATCAATGGACATAAATGGTTTACTTCCTCTGCAGATGGCGCTGCGTTTGCGGTAGTAATGGCGGTTACCAACCCGGATGCAGCACCCCACCAAAGGGCAAGCATGATCATTGTTCCTACTGATACGAAGGGATTTGAATTCGTTCGCAATATTCCCGTTTTTGGTGAGGCCGGTGAGGGATGGGCCAGCCATGCAGAGATCAGGTATCATGACTGCCGTGTTCCTGTTGCCAATTTAATTGGTGAAGAAGGGATGGGTTTTCGGTTGGCACAGGAACGCCTGGGCCCGGGGCGTATTCATCACTGCATGCGATGGATAGGCATTGCGGAAAAAGCGTTTGATCTGTTATGCCAGCGCGCCGCCACAAGAGAAATGGA
>JBKJPR010000207.1:0-7371 GCA_046594275.1 Sediminibacterium sp. | reverse complement strand
TACCTATAGTCTTCTTCATTAAACTCATCCTCCTCCCCGCTCAGGTTCATTTCTCCCAAATTCATCATACTGCCCATGAGATCTTTAAACTCAATCTTTCCACCGATCATTTTCTTGCTGATAAGGGAATAGGAAGAAAGTCCATGCAAAACAAATTCCATCAGCAGGGCATTTTCTTTTTCATTGGCCTGGGGAAAATATTTCTTCACAAAACCATACAATCCGTCCACCTTGTATAATGTGGCAATCTTATCTGCATCTTTACTATCGAGTAAAAGATCGAGGTGATTGCCGCTGTCGAACCAGCGGGTGATGGCTTTGTAGGGGTTTTCCGGTTCTTTTTCTTCTATAGATTTTTTGCCATTACCGCGTTTCTTTTTTAACTGGTCGGGGTTAGGAAAATATTGTATGAATTGTGAGCGGATGGATTTGTCAACCAGGTTTAAAGCAACCTGGTATGGGCCTTCCTGTTCACCTTCATACACCAACTCTATTTTACCGGTGATGGAAGGAATAATGCCTGACAGATCACTAATCCAGACCTGGGTTTGTTTTTCATTATGAATGATGGCCCTTCTTTCGGCGCTGCTTACGGCGTTCTCATAAGCGGCAATCGTTAAACGCGCGCTTACCCCACTTTTCTTGTCTACGTATTCATTGCTTCTTGCTTCAAATGCCACCTGTTCTATCAAACGTTTTACCAGGTCGCTGACCATTACTCTTTCTTTCTGTTCATCCAGTATTTTGGCTTCCTGTTCGGTGATGGCAAGTGAGGTTTCAAGTTCTTTCGGGTAATGCGTCAATATCTGGCTCCCAATCCGATCCTTTAAAGGTGTTACAATACTTCCGCGATTGGTGTAGTCTTCAGGGTTGGCTGTAAATACGAACAATATATCCAAGGGCATTCGCAACTTAAAGCCACGTATCTGTATATCGCCTTCCTGCAGAATATTAAACAACGCCACCTGTATTCTTGCCTGCAGGTCGGGCAATTCATTGATCACAAAAATACCACGGTTGCTGCGCGGGATAATACCGTAATGAATTACTTTTTCATCCGCAAAACTCAATTTCAGGTTAGCCGCTTTTATCGGGTCAATATCCCCAATCAGGTCTGCCACACTTACATCTGGTGTAGCTAATTTTTCACCATATCTTTCCGCCCGGTGCATCCATTGCACCGGTGTATCATCACCATGTTCTGCGATCTGATCTTTTGCAAATTTGCTCAGGGGTTTCAATGGGTCATCATTTACTTCACTGCCGGCAATAACGGGGATATATTCATCCAGCAGGTCAACCATCTGCCTTGCCATCCTCGTTTTAGCCTGCCCGCGCAATCCTAAAAAAAGGATATTATGTCTGCTCAACAATGCCCTTTCTGTATCAGGTATCACAGTATCCTCATAACCAAGGATGCCCGTAAAAGGATTCTCTTTGTTTCGTATACTATTGATGAGATTATTACGGATCTCATCTTTTACCGATCTTGGCTCGTAACCGCTTTTTCTTAATTGCCCTAAGGTTTTTATTTTTTGTATTTTCATGTGTGTTGTTGTAGTGAGGGGTGAGGGGTGAGGGGTGAGTGGTGAATTGTGAGTGGTGAGTGGTGAGTGGTGAATAAAAAACTAACTACTCACCATTAATACACTGTTTTCCTTTTCCCGCTTTCAAAGTCCTTAAAAATAAATGCACCTAACTTATCCAGCGATGCAAAGAATGCTTTTCCATTGTTCATTTCGGTGAATTCCTGTACAAAATTTTGCAGATAAGGATCGGAAGCGATCATAAAGGTAGTGATCGGTATCTTCAGTTTCTTACACTGTGCCGCAAGGTTGATGCATCTGTTCACTACTTTTCTGTCGAGACCGAAACTGTTCTTATAATATTTCTTACCGATCTTCAGGCAGGTGGGTTTGCCATCGGTGATCATGAATATCTGTTTATTTGGGTTCTTTCTCCGGCGGAGCAGGTCCATCGCCAGTTCCAGGCCGGCAACGGTATTGGTATGATAGGGACCCACCTGCAGGTAAGGCAGGTCTTTGATCTCGATACTCCAGGCATCATTGCCAAACACTACGATATCCAGCGTGTCTTTGGGATATTTGGTAGTGATCAGTTCACTCAATGCCATGGCCACTTTTTTAGCGGGTGTGATCCTGTCTTCTCCATACAAGATCATCGAGTGTGAGATATCGATCATCAACACCGTTGATGTCTGTGTTTTGAAATCACTTTCCCGTATCTGAAGGTCATCTTCCTGCATGGAGAAGTTGTCGATACCATGGTTGATCTGCGCGTTACGGATGCTTTCTGTAAAATCGATCTGCTCCAGCATATCGCCGAACTGGAAGGGACGTGTATCGGGATTCACTTCATCGCCCTGCCCCGGTTTGAAGGTCTGGTGATTACCCTGTTTTGTTTTTTTTAGTTTGCCGAATATCTCTTCCAGGCTTTTCTTCCGTATGGTCTGCTCTGATTTGCCGGTAATAGAAAAACTGCCATCCTTCGGATTCTCCTGCAGGTAGCCATTCTGTTGGAGGTCATCAATAAAATCGCCCATTCCATATGCATCATTGGTCAATTTGTACTGACGATCGAGTTGGTTCAGCCATTCCAATGCTTCGCCCGCATCCCCATTGGTATAGGTAAGTAACTGCATAAACAGGTCGAGCAACTGCTCAAACTTGCTTTTTCCGTTCTCATTTGGATCAAAATGTACAAAGCGGTGTCCGATCATACCTGTAAACTACTTAAAAGAATGTTACAACATTATTAACACTTGGGAGTATCGGTTAGTTGCATCGAGAGAAAAAAAACAGCCGGGTGTTTCCACCCGGCTGACTGTTGAAGATATTTTAAAAACTATTTCTTTCCACTGTCTTTAGCCGCTTTCTGTGAATCCACCGGTGTCATTAATTTTCCGGGGATCTGGATACGGGGGTTATAAATGGTCTGCATCTGTTCAATACCCTGCAGGTAACTTTCTGCGGTTGCTCTTTCCTGCGACATAAGCTCAGCTTTACCTGAACTAAGTGAATTGTAATACCTCATCTGCTGTTGCAGGTCTTTCTTTACGGATGCAGAAACTTTATCAGCCAATACAGTGTCGCCCGCCGTATAACAGGCTTCCAGAAAACGTAAGGAAGCAAAATTATGATCATTGCCGCGGCTGGTCATTCCATAGGCATAATTTGATTGAGCGATCATTTTATCAACTTTGTTCAGCACTTTTTTCGCTTCTTCTTTGCGGTTCTTTGCTGCCAGGTCGAGGGCCAGGTCCGTATAAGCCATACGAATACTTTTCAGGTGCCTGCGGTTCTCTTCATCAAAATAGATACCCTTGGTTTGTGCATTCCCAAAAGCAAATTTATTCAGGACCTTATCCAACATCCAGTCTGTATTTACCCGGCTGTTCTGCACAGGTACCAGGCGAAAACTCAGGCCATCCCTGCGCAGGAATTGGTCGAAACCAAGATCTGCCTGTGGATTGGTAAAATAGATGGGCCTGTTCCATTTGTTGGCGGCAATAATATTCAATAACGCCAGGTCATTCTTTACCATGGAATTTTTCGGTATCTCGAACCGCATTTCACTTACCACACTATCTGTTGCTGTAACCGTTCCGTTACTAATCACCGCGGCCCTGTCAACCGGAACCGAAATCTTTCTTACAGGGAAAGTGTTCAGAAGTTCAGGTCCACCCCTGTCTTCCATATTAGTCGGGTCATCACTACCTACATAATTTTTCATCAGGTCGTACAGATCATAATACCTGTCTTCCGGAATGCCCGGTTTAGGGCGATATAAAATGTAATCACGTTTACCCCCCTGTATCTGTTCGGCTGTCCAGATCACATCTATTGGGGCGCTCTGGTTTACTTTATATCGGAGTTCATTGATGTACCAATCGATACCCAATAAACTGAAATTGATCACACGGATATCGGGCCTGATACCTTCCACTTCCTGTGCATACCATAATGGATAGGTATCATTATCACCATACGTAAAGAGAATCGCATTCGGTGCGCAGCTTTCGAGGTAATTTTTGGCCAGATCCCTGGGTAATTCTTTTTTACTGCGGTCATGGTCATCCCATTCCTGCTGGGCCATTAATACCGGTACGGCAAGCAAACAGATAACCGTGGCCAGGGTAGCCGCTGTTGCCACTGGTAATTTTGCGCTTAACCAGTCTCTCACTTTCAAAACCCCCAATCCTATCCATACCGCAAAAGCATAGAAACTTCCCACATAGGCATAATCACGCTCCCGTGGCTGAAATCCTGCCTGGTTCAGGTACAGCACAATAGCGATGCCGGTAAAGAAAAATAAAAGCAGGTTTACCGTCCCGTCATCACCGCGTTTTTTGAATTGATAGAATAAACCGATCAACCCCAGGATCAACGGCAATGCAAAGAGTGTATTATGTGCTTTGTTGTTTTTTAGGCTATCGGGCATGGCGCTTTGATTACCATAAAACAGGTTATCAATCGGTAATCCTGTGATCCAGTTTCCGTCACGCACATTGCCGGTAAATAAACCCTGGTTATCATTTTGTTTGCCGGCAAAGTTCCACATGAAGTAGCGGAAATACATCCAGTACACCTGGTAGGCAACAAAAAACTTTGCATTATCGCCCTGGTTGGGTGTCCTGTCATAACTGCCATCTTTTAGTTTACCAATTCCCAGAAAATTGGCATAGTAATCGGCATGGTTCTGGTCGTTGCTGGCATCCCATACTCGCGGAAACACCAATTTGTCTTCAGACCCATACAGGTATTTCCTGTCCTGCCCCAGTTCAATATATTTATCCTTAGATTTCTGGTAACGCATACCCGTATTTTTCATATCAACGGGTTGCGCTGTAAATTTCTGTCCATATAACAGGGGGAAGTCTCCATACTGTTCACGCCCCAGGTACCCCACAAGGCTATTGGGGTTGTCTACATTGTACATGTCAACAGAAGGATTAGCCGCGCTGCGGATCATGGTAGTTACATAGGTGCTGTAACCTATCAGCATAAAAGCGATGCACCAGATACCCAGGCGCAGGTAAGGCCAGGCTTTTCTACCGGCGATTGTAAGGCCGTACCAGAGCAAGACGCCTACCAGTACAAAGAATATAGTAAACCCTGAGAAAAAAGGCAAACCGAAACCATTAACGAACCAACGGTCGAATGTACCGGCCAGTTTTACAGTATACTGTATCACGCCTACCTGTACGAAGCCGGTGATTACGCAACCGATAACAAAAAAGATATAGGTACCGCCATAATAGGCTTTGTTTTCCTTTTTTACACGCTCCACCAAAAATAAAAGGCCAATGGCTACCAGGATACCCAGTATCATTAACCCACCCATCGTCCCATCCATGGGCACATTATCGGTAGATTCACCGGCGGCGATTATCAACGCACCAATAAATGCCAGTATGCCACCAAAACCAACGATACGCAGGAACCATTTACGTAAAACTGCATAATTGAACGTGTCTTTCCTCCGGAAATAATACACCATTACGATCGCAGGTATGGTCAGGAGGTTCAACAGGTGGACGCCGATAGACAGGCCCATCATAAAAAAAATAAATACGATCCAGCGGTCGGCGCCGGGTTCATCAGCATGGTTCTCCCATTTTAATATTGCCCAGAATACAATGGCAGTAAAAAAAGAGGACAATGCATATACCTCACCTTCCACTGCGCTGTACCAGAAAGAATCGCTGAAAGTATAGGCCAAAGCGCCTACAGCACCGGCGCCCATGATAGACCATATCTGCGTGGTATTCACCACATCAGTGGTTTTAACGTTCACCATTCGCCTTGCGAAGTGAGTAATGGTCCAGAAAAGGAATAAAATGGTAAACCCGCTGGCCAATGCACTCATGATGTTCACTGCCTTGGCGGCTGTTAACGGATTATCACCGAATAAAACAATGAAAACACGCCCTAAAATCACAAATAAAGGGGCTCCCGGCGGGTGAGGGATCTGTAGTTTCAAACAGCTACTTACAAATTCACCGCAGTCCCAGAAACTGCCACCGGCCTCGGCGGTTAAAATGTAAACGGTACAGGCGATAAGGCATATTACCCATCCCGCAATGTTGTTGATCTTCTTAAACTGCATTGTTTTGGTTTTTTAAGACTGGCAAACATAACTTTTAAATTGTAAAATGGGGAAAGACCATCGGGAATTGTTAATTTTTAAGAAAACGTTATAAGGTAAGTCTATGGTTTGTTGTCTGTGGTCTGTAGTTGTTGCCGGTTAACCAATAACAACCACAGACTAAAGACCACAGACTACAAACCGATCCTTATCTTTGCCCCCGTTATGGAAAAGAAGCGCACCGTAGCCTTTCATACCCTGGGTTGCAAATTGAATTTTTCCGAGACCTCTACCCTTTCCCGTTTACTGGAGGAGGAGGGTTTTGAAAAACGGAGGTTTGATGACCCCGCCGATGTATATGTGATCAATACCTGTTCTGTTACAGATAATGCAGATAAAGAATGCCGTCAACTGGTGCGACGCATACAGCGAAGGTCGCCGGAAAGTTTTGTTGTGATTACCGGCTGCTATGCCCAGTTAAAACCCAAAGAAATCGCTTCCATACCTGGTGTTGACCTGGTATTGGGCGCTGCCGAAAAATTCAATATTGTACAACATATCGGCCAACTGGCCAAAGGGGATTCCGCAAAAATATGCAGTTGTGATATTGAAGAAGTAAGTGGCTTCCATACCTCCTTCTCGCAAAATGACCGTACCCGTACTTTTTTAAAAGTGCAGGATGGCTGCGATTATAATTGTTCTTTCTGTACCATTCCAATGGCACGTGGCAAAAGCCGGAGTGATACAATAGCCAATGTAGTGGGTCATGCTGAAAAACTGGCAGCAGATGGTGTAAAAGAGGTTGTACTCACAGGTGTTAACCTGGGCGATTTTGGTAAAGGCGCAGACGGCAACAGTAAGCATGACGAAAATTTCTTCGACCTGGTAAAAGCGCTGGATAAAATATCCGGAATTGAACGTTACCGTATTTCCTCCATTGAACCGAACCTGTTAACGAACGGCATCATAGAATTTGTTGCCAACAGCGATAAGTTCATGCCTCATTTTCATATTCCCCTACAAAGCGGCAGCAATGAAATTCTTGGCCTGATGAGAAGAAGGTATAAAAGAGAACTATATGCCGAGCGAGTGAATCTGATCAAAACCCTGATGCCGCATTGCGCCATTGGTGTGGATGTGATTGTAGGATTCCCGGGTGAGACCGATGCACATTTTATGGAAACATTCGACTTCCTGCATTCGCTGGATATTTCCTACCTCCATGTATTCACTTATTCAGAGCGTGATAATACCAGTGCCCTG
>JBKJPR010000480.1:0-2786 GCA_046594275.1 Sediminibacterium sp. | reverse complement strand
TTCAGGAACAGCGCCATTACTGCCAGCCATACTAATAGCAGTAATGTATAAGCGGTTGTGGCAATGAATTTGGCCAACAGGAATTTTGTTCTGCTGATGGGTTTGGTGAGCATGATGCGGAGGGTTCCCATATTAGCTTCGCCGGAGATCATATCTGCCGCCACTAAAGAAATCAACAGGGGTACATGTACCAATAATAGCTGCAATACTATGTAACAAACCTGGTAACCATTCAGAATATTGCCTTCTATGGTGATAGAGGAAGTGATATCCCGCATCATAAAATCAATATAGGCATCCCCGTCCAGTTTTAGTCCGAACTGAATGATGCCTATCAGGCCTGTAATCGCTGCAAAAGCAATATAGGTTCTCGGCCTGCGGAATATCTTGAATAACTCAATTTGTATAAGTGTCCACATGTTGGTTACCTGATGTTACATGTAAAAAATAATCTTCCAGCGAATGGCGCGGTTGTAAAGAGAGTACCTGGATATCCATATCAACCAGGTCTCTGTGCAATTGTGCTATCTGCTGCCGGTCGAGTTTGATCAATATAGCCGAATCACGTTGCGGCTGTAGATGCTGCGCCCAGGCGCTTATCTGCAATTGTTGTAAGGCATACGCATTATCAAAAGTCTGCAATTCAACGATGGTCTGGGAAGGATCGAATAATTCCAGCGCATTGCCCTCTATTATCTTTTTTCCTTTATCAATAATCAGTACCCTGGTTGCTACCTGCTCAATCTCATTCAGCAGGTGTGAAGAAACGATTACCGTCTTCTTCAGGTCGCGGCTCAGGTGAAGTACCAGGTTACGGATATCGGCTATTCCCTGTGGGTCCAATCCATTGGTGGGTTCATCCAGTATGATTAATCGGGGATCATGTACCAGGGCAATGGCAATCCCCAGGCGCTGCTTCATTCCCTGCGAAAAGGTTTTGACAGTATCTTTTGCCCGATGAGCCAATCCTACCCTGTCCAGTTGATCCATCAGTTTTTCAGCGGATATATTTACCCCACTTAAGCGTGCAAAGAGTTTCAGATTTTCGTAGGCAGATAAGTATTTGTATACATCTGGTTTTTCGATCACTGCCCCCACCTGCCTGAGTATCTCGTTACGGTGCGTGGTCAATTTCTGGCCGAAGATTTCCACTTCCCCCGCAGTGGGTTTGATCAGGGTAAGCAGCATGCGGATGGTGGTACTTTTCCCTGCCCCGTTTTGGCCCAGAAAACCATATACATCCCCTTCATTCACAGAAAAGGAAAGATCCTGAACGGCAGTAATGTTTTTGAATTGCTTGGTAAGACCGGTTACGTTAACTATCACTTGCATCTTGTTCTATAACGCCAAAGGTAAGCAAGTGGCGTGAGACGTCAATGGTGAGTAGTGAGTGATGAGTATATTGCGCCTTCTTTTCTCCTGACTCCTAACTCCTAACTCCTAACTCCTGACTCCAAACTCCTAACCACCCCCTCACTTTTCCCCCGCCTGCAGATACTGCTGCAAAGCCTTGACATACGCTTCAAAAGCCTCAATGCCCTTGGGCGTAATCTTACAGGTGGTTTGGGGGTAATTATCTTTGAACTGCTTGGCTACCTCAATATAACCGACTTCCTTGAGTTTCTGTACCTGCACACTCAGATTACCGGCGGTAGCATTCGTTTTTTCACGGATGAATGTGAATTCAGCCGCTTTCACAGAAATAAGCAGGCTCATCACTGCGAGCCGCAATTGTGAATGCAATATGGGATCCAGTTCTTTAAACATTAACAGTGCTTTCCTTTTATATACCGGTCTCGCAAAACAAGTCCCGGAATTAACCAGCAGGTGATGCCGGCAATTCCGTTTAACAAAAGATCATGGGTAGTAGTGGTAAAACAGGAAATGAGGAAGTACAGGTAACATAAAATACCTCCAGCAATCATGGGCTTAAATTTACGCGCAAGTCCTGTTGCAAGTGTTGGCATGGCATATAGTAATAAAAGCAGGGAATAACCACTCATGATAGAAGGGGTATAATGCACTATTTCTCCTGTTGCCAAGTTTTTCAATAAAAGTTCCTTTCCTTCTGAAGCGAATATCCTGTCGCTTACCCCTGGTACTATATTCATAAAAAAATTCAATGCGAAGATGCTTACCCCAAATACCAGCCATATCGCATTCTGCGATGATTCTTCATAGGCAATCACTTTACGGTTCTTTTTTTCGCGGATAGAAATAACGATCTGCGGGATGAATGCGGCCAGTACAATCAGCCAGATATCAAACCCAATATAGAAGTCCCAGTACCTTTCTGCAAAACTGATCAACCCGGCTATCGCTACTACGCTACCCCACAAAATAGCGCTGGTACCACTCTCATGGAAACTGCTTTTGGCTTTATGAATCATTTCAGTAATGAGCTGAAGACTCTCCTGTTCTGTCAATTCTTTCTCCTCTGCCATGATTTAATTTTTTTGTTGTTGATACCTGATGCGTAATAAATGTCCCGGAATGATATAACTGATCAGTATGGCCAGGCTGCCGATCAGTAACTGGTAATCATAATTGAATTTAACTGAAACTACGGCCAGCACGAAATTAATCAGGCCGCCGATGATCAGCGGTTTGAAACGCAACAGGCGGCCACTTACAAAAGTACCGATCGCATAGAGCAGGATATAATAAGTGAAAGCTGTCTGCCATGCATCGCCGCTGATCATATTGATAATGACCAGTACCACAAATGCCAAAGCCAATGCGATCCAGAGAAAATCCAGCGACTCTTCTACAAATGATTTTACCCT
>JBKJPR010000226.1:0-3145 GCA_046594275.1 Sediminibacterium sp. | reverse complement strand
AACTGGGCGAACTGATGTGCAAAGATGCCCTCGAGCGAAATGAAACCTGCGGCGGGCATTTCAGGGAAGAATACCAGACACCGGATGGTGAAGCTTTGCGCGATGATGCCAATTACATGTATGTTTCGGCTTGGGAATACAAAGGCGAGAGTAACTGGGAATTGCATAAGGAGCCACTTGTCTATGATGTGATAAAGCCAACGCAGAGAAATTACAAGTAACCCCCCAACCCCCTGCAGGGGGAGTTAAGGGAGTTACATTAAAATAGAGTTGTGCAAAATTATTAACCTAAAAATTCCTCCTTCAGGGGGTTAGGGGGTATACTATGAACCTGAATTTAAAAGTCTGGAGACAACAAAACAGCCAAGCCAAAGGCGAATTCAAAATGTACAGGGTAGAGAATATCTCTTCGGAAATGAGTTTCCTCGAGATGTTTGATGTGCTGAATGAACAATTGATCCATGGTGGCGACGATCCCATCACTTTTGACCATGATTGCCGCGAGGGTATCTGTGGATCCTGTTCCATGTATATCAATGGCAAACCCCATGGTCCATGGCAGGCCAATACTACCTGCCAGTTGCATATGCGTGCTTTCGAGGATGGCGATACCATAGTGGTGGAGCCATGGCGGGCAAATGCGTTCCCAGTTATTAAGGACCTGATGGTAGACCGTTCTGCTTTTGACCGGATCATCCAGGCCGGTGGATTTATCAGTGTAAATACGGGTAATGCAGTTGACGGCAATGCCTTACCTATCCCTAAAGATAATGCGGATGCGTCGTTTGCAGCAGCCATGTGTATTGGCTGCGGTGCCTGTGTAGCCGCTTGTAAGAATAGCTCGGCAATGTTGTTTGTGGGTGCCAAAGTTTCACACCTGGCACTGTTACCACAGGGAGATCCTGAACGTAAGAGCCGCGTGGTGAATATGCTGGCCCAGATGGATAAGGAAGGTTTTGGCTCCTGCACCAATACCGGCGCCTGTGAAGCTACCTGCCCGAAAGAGATATCGTTGAGTAATATTGCGAGATTGAATAAGGAATATTTGATGGCGAGTTTAACCTAACCCCCCAGCCCCAGCCTGTTCGTCGGGCAGGTCTAAAGGGAAGTTAAATTAGCCCACAAAACTTCGGGAATGAAACTGCTTTACAACAATAATTTTTTCTGCTCCCCTTTAGGTGGGTTGGAGGGTAGCTATTCAGTTCCTGCACAAACCCGTATCGGGCATATTCATTTAAAAGTGGCTGATCTGGACAGGGCTCTGTCGTTTTACCAGGATTTACTCGGCTTTGAGCTGATGCAGAAATATGGTACGCAGGCTGCGTTTATTTCGGCGGGTGGATATCATCACCACATTGGCCTGAACACCTGGTACAGCAAAGGTGTGGCACCAGCACCCGGAAATGCGCCGGGTTTATTTCATACAGCCATTGTATACCCTACGCGAAAAGACCTCGCCACTATCCTGCAAAGATTGATCGATGCAAAATATCCGGTCACAGGTGCCTCAGACCATGGCGTATCGGAAGCCATTTACCTGGAAGATCCTGATAAAAATGGCGTAGAACTCTATTGGGATAAGCCTAAGGAACAATGGCCGGTTGATATAGACGGAAATCTACAGATGGTAACAGAGCATCTTGACCTACAAAATCTCCTACACGAACTGCACCCATAACAAGCCGGTACCCAAGCTGGAAATCCGTCGCACAGATGGCTCTCTATAACGAATTGTATAAACCGGTGTCCACCAATAATCAGCAAAGGATTTGTATATTACCTGTCCAAAACCAATTATATGCAAAACAAACTGCTGACTGCTGTTCTGATCACCACATTAATTGCCTGTAACACAAAAACGGAAATGAAACGAGCGCTTTATCAATGGCCTGATGTAAAACCACCTGTAGCCGAAAAAAAATTGTATACACGCAGTATCCATGGTGATACCGTTATAGATAATTACTACTGGATGATCGACTTTTTTAAGAAAGGCGCCGACAGCAATAAAGTAGTGGAACACCTGACAGCAGAAAATACTTACCTGGATACCATGATGGGTAGTACTAAAAAACTACAGGCCGACCTTTTCACCGAAATGAAATCCCGCATCAAGGAAAAAGATGAAAGTGTACCTTCTTTCAGAAACGGGTATTATTATTACACAAGAACAGAAGATGGGAAACAATATTATAAGTATTGCCGTAAAAAAGGAAGCCTTACCGCACCCGAAGAAATCTTACTCGATGTAGATGAGATGGCCAAAGGCAAAGCCTATTTCGCAGCATCGGGTTTTGAAATATCCGATGATAATAAATTACTGGCTTACGGTGTGGATGAAGTATCACGCAGGCAATACAATATCCATGTGAAGAACCTGGAAACCGGTGAGATCCTGAAAGATATGGTTACCAATACCAGCGGTGACCCCACTTTTGCAAACGATAACAAAACATTTTTCTATACTTCCAAGAACCTCGTTACGCTATTGTCTGAAAAGATTAAGCGGCATGTATTGGGAACAACAGAAGCACAGGATGCAACGGTTTATGAAGAAAAGGACAAAAGCAATTATATAGGCGTAGGAAAATCGAAAAACAGGAAACATATTTTCATTTATTCGCAGGCAACCCTCTCTGCAGAACTAAGATCGATTGATGCCAATACCCCGATGGCGGATTTCAAAGTGTTTCAGCCCAGGATGAAGGAAGTTTTGTATGAGGTGACACCGCTGGCTGATAAATTCCTGATCCTTACCAACTGGAACGCCAAGAATTTCCGGTTAATGGAATGTCCGCTGAACCAGACTGGTAGCGAGCATTGGAAAGAAGTAATTCCGCACCGCGAAGACGTATTGCTGCAGAGCGTAGCAGAGTTTTCAGATTTTATTGTAATGAATGAAAGAAAGGATGGGCTTGTAAAAATGCGTATCCGGAACCTGAAAGATAACGGGGAACATTATCTTGATTTTGGGGAAGCCGCTTATGCTGCCAATTTTGGCGCTAATCCTGAATACAACAGTACCACCTTACGATACAGCTATACATCGCTTACCACACCTGCCTCAGTGTATGATTACAACCTGGTTAGCAAAGAGAAAAAACTGATGAAACAACAGGAAGTGCTGGGTGGGTATGATCAGAAA
>JBKJPR010000278.1:0-2601 GCA_046594275.1 Sediminibacterium sp. | reverse complement strand
CAACCTGGGTTCGAAAGAAGTATATACCGAAGAGGATGGCTGGACAGTAAGAACCCGTGATGGTAAGCCTTCCGTACATTTCGAACATGATGTATGTGTAAAAAGGAATACGGCATTGATTTTATCTGATTACAGTATTATAGAAGCCGCAGAAAAAATGAATGCGAATCTCAACACCGGTTATTACTAAGGGTTTATGATTAACTTACAGGTAAAATCGGTAAGATGAAAAAACCCGCTTTCCTGTTTGTCTTTATTGTTATTGCGCATCTCGTCTATTGTCAATCTGCAGAAACGATTAAGATCCGCTCCATACGTGAACGAAAAGAGTTTGCATGGATGCAGGAGTATGTTTCTTTCCTGTCTATTCCCAATGTTGCAGCGGATGCAGGCGGTCTGAAAAAAAATGCTGATTTCATCATGCAGATGATGCAGAGAAGAAACATACAGCATATCCAGCTCTTATATCCTGATACAAAAAATATTCCTCCTGTTGTGTATGGTGAAGTGAATACACCCGGCGCTGATAAAACACTTATTTTCTATGCACATTATGATGGGCAGCCGGTTGACACTACCAAATGGACCAAACCTTTACACCCGTTTACACCTGCGTTGTTGAATGGTTCGTTAGCGAAAGGAGGAACCATAATCCCGTTCCCTACAGCTCCCGGCAAATACGATCCTGAATGGAGAATCTATGCACGCGGCGCTTCTGATGATAAAGCAGGAGTGATGTCTATTTTATCCGCTTATGAATCGATCATGGCGGCCGGGTATTCACTTCACTATAATATAAAATTCTTTTTTGAAGGGGAAGAAGAAGCAGGCTCACCACACCTTCATGAAGTTTTTGAAAAATACCGCCACTTATTGAAGTCTGATCTATGGATTAATTGTGATGGGCCGGTTCATCAATCGGGAAAAAAAGCAGTATCGTTTGGGGTACGCGGCGATGCGCATGTAGAGATCACTGTGTATGGCCCCGAAAGGCCTTTGCATAGCGGGCATTATGGAAACTGGGCGCCTAACCCCGCTTTGATGCTGGTAAAATTATTAGCTTCCATGAAGGATGATAACGGCCGTGTAACCATTAAGGGTTTTTATGATGATGTGACACCTTTGACAAAAGAAGAGAAGATAGCAATTGCTGACATCCCACCTGTTGATGCGCAAATGAAAGATGAATTGAAATTTGTAAAAGAAGAAATGCCCGGTATGGGTTTGGCAGAAGCGGTCATGCTGCCTTCTCTCAACATAAACGGGATGCAGAGCGGCAATACAGGCAAACAGGCAAGTAATGTAATACCGACCACTGCATCAGCCGTTATAGACTTGCGGCTGGTGCCGGGAAATGAGTATGCATTACAGCAGCAAAAAGTGGTGAATCATATACAATCGCAGGGGTACTACGTAACCACGAAAGAGCCCACCGATACGGAACGGAAAACCTTTTCCAAAATTGCAAAACTCACATTAAGCGATGGTTACAATGCCCAGCGTACACCGATGAGCCTGCTTATTGGCAAAAAGGTTGTGGCAGCAGTTGCCAGTACCACAAGAGATAAAGTGGTATTGATACCTTCTATGGGTGGGAGCCTGCCTTTGTTTATTTTTGAAAAATACCTGCATGCCAATACCATTTCTGTTCCGGTTGCCAACCACGATAATAACCAGCATGCAGAGAATGAAAATATACGGTTACAGAATTTATGGAATGGAATAGAAACGATGGCCGCCATTATGATGATGAAATAACATGAAACAAACGAAGCTGGTTGTTATCGGTGGTGGCGCTGCGGGTTTTTTCTGCGCTATAAATGCTGCACGCCTGAACCCGCAGTTGAAGGTGATGATTATTGAGAAATCTAACAAATTATTATCCAAGGTAAAAGTGAGTGGCGGCGGGCGCTGCAATACCACGCATGCCTGTTTTGACATTCCTGAATTGGTGAGGCGATATCCCCGTGGTCAGAATTTTATCAAGAAAAGTTTTCACTGGTTCAATACAAATGATACGATCACCTGGTTTGCAGAAAGGGGCGTTGAATTGAAAACGGAAGCAGATGGAAGAATGTTTCCCATAACCAATGATTCGCAAACCATTATCAACTGTTTATTAAAAGAAGCAGATAAATATGGTGTGGAAATAATTATGCAGTCAGAAGTTAGCAGTCTGGAGTCTGGAGTAGAGGGGTTTATTTTAAATACTTCTGACTCCCGACTTCTGACTCCAGACTATGTTTGTATTGCCTGCGGTGGTTACCCCAAATCCTCTATGTTCGATTGGCTAACAAAACTTGGCCACAGCATTGAAACACCCGTTCCTTCTTTGTTCACTTTTAATATGCCAGGTAATAAGATAACAGAACTGATGGGCGTAAGTGTGGAAAGGGCAGGGGTTAAAGTGGCAGGCACTAAACTATCCGAAGAAGGCCCTTTACTGATCACACACTGGGGAATGAGCGGCCCAGCCATATTGCGGTTATCGGCATGGGGAGCGAGGCAACTGGCCACGGATAATTATCATTTTACCATTCTCGTAAACTGGTTACCTGATTACAATGAACAGGAATTAAGAACCGCCTGGCCAACTTTCCG
>JBKJPR010000272.1:0-3800 GCA_046594275.1 Sediminibacterium sp. | reverse complement strand
CGTTATCGCGTTTTCAAAAGCTTTTCTTGTCATGATATCCTTTGGCTTGATATCTTTTTCCATGAGATTGCGAATGGCTTTACCTGCATCTACACACTCTTTTTGTTTTTCATCACTCAATGCAGGGTTCGATGAAGAGAAGGGAAGGCTCATACCCAACGCTTCAATGGCCGAAGCCATGGTATTAGCTGTATACATGCCACCACAGGCACCCGCCCCCGGACAGGCATGCTTAATAATCCCTTTAAAATCGGCTTCACTCAATTGTCCCGCCATTTTTTGTCCCAGCGCTTCAAAGGCTGAAATAATATTCAGGTCCTGCCCTTTATAATGTCCCGGAGCAATGGTTCCCCCATACACCATAATAGAAGGGCGGTTCAGCCGGCCCATAGCCATTATGGAGCCAGGCATATTTTTATCACAGCCAGGTAAAGCAATCAATGCATCATAATACTGTGCGCCGCAAACTGCCTCAATAGAATCGGCAATAATATCGCGGCTCACTAAAGAATAACGCATTCCCTCTGTTCCATTGCTCATACCATCACTTACGCCTATTGTATTAAAGATCAATCCCACCATGTCATTGTCCCATACACCTTGTTTTACTAATTTGGCCAGGTCGTTCAGGTGCATGTTACAGGTATTGCCATCATATCCCATACTTACCACACCTACCTGTGGCTTTTTCATATCATCTTCAGTTAATCCAATGCCGTATAACATTGCCTGTGCAGCAGGTTGTGTTATATCCTGGGTCATTGTTTTACTGTATTTATTCATTTCGTTTGCCATGCTTTATTTCTTTATTCAACTTTTGTTGTGTCACTCTCTTGTACTGCAACAACACTATTCAACACCTGATATTTCATTTACCAGTTCCTGTTTATTTTCAACTATTAAGTTTTTATAACTGTCCTGCACCAGTTTACTCGCAGTTATATTCCATGACATGGTAAAGGGTTTATCATCCAACGATTGTAAACCGATCACTTCCGCCGCGGTACCGCAGAAAAACGCGGCATCTGCGCCATACATCTCTTCTTTTGAGAACATTTTTTCTTGAACCGGTATATTCAGTTCTTTACAGAGTTCCAGTACAGTGGCCCTTGTTATACCGGGAAGAATATTTCCCAAAGCCGGCGTATACAAGGTTCCGTCTTTCTCATAAAAAACATTTGCGCCAGGGGCTTCCGCCACCTGCTCGTTCATATCCAGAAGCAATGCTTCATCATAACCAAGCGACTTAGCTTCCTGGCTGGCCAGGATGGAGTTCACATAATGGCCGGCTGCTTTTGCATGTATCTTAAACCCTTTGGGATTGGGGCGTTGAAAAGAAGAGGTCATCACGCGCAATAATTTATCACCCAGGAACGGGTCCATCTCCCATGCTTCAATGGCAATAAAAGATTCGGTATTGATACTGAACGTCATATTAGCAGGGGCATATACAATAGGCCGGATATAGGCATCCTGTAATTGATTCTTTTTTAAAACTTCATAGGTGGCGGCTATCAATTCATGGGTATCATAGCTATACGGCAGATTCAAGGCATGCGCTGATGCTTTTAATCTTTCATAATGCTCCACCGCTTTGAATATTTTTGTATTTCCCTCCATTGTTTTATAAGAACGTATACCTTCAAAAACAGAGTAGCCATAGTGCAGAGACTGGCTGTACAGGTCCATTTTAGCTTCTGATGCTTTTACAAAAGTGCCATTGAGATAAAGTATCGTGTTCTCGTTATAATAATTTGCCATTTGGTTTGTTTTTAACTTTTGGAAAGTTTACAACTTTCCAAAAGTTGGTTCTTTGTTTTTTTGAGGATCATAAAAAAGCCCCGCCTTTTTTGGAGGCGGGGCTGTATGCTTAGTATTTTTATTTTACCAGATAAGGGCTCCTCCTCCATGCAGTTCAGGAATAATAATGACTACCACAATAGTGATTACCGTGATAATTGTGTTTACATTATTTATCCTGTTCTTTGCCATACGAGAATCTGTTAGAACAAAAATACTCCCACCATTTCAAAAAACAAAGAACTGTTATAACTATTTTATAAAAACACATGTTTTGTTTACAAACATGTGTTAGTTATTAAATGATTGTTGACTGGTTCAGGCTCGCATTGCTGCTCCGCCTGCCTGTATCGGCGTTCCGTTCAATATGGTCACTGACCAGGTCGCCGATAGCAGTAGTTGAATAATTATTGATCGGATCAATATCTTTGGATACAAAGCCATTAGATAATGTCCATTCAACTGCTTTTCTCACAGCCGTGGCTTCTTCTGTTAACTGAAAATAATCCAGCATCATAGCAGCGGATAAGATCGATCCCAAGGGATTGGCAATATCTTTTCCTGCGGCCTGCGGGTAGGAACCATGTATTGGTTCAAACAAAGCCGTTTGGTTTCCTACCGATGCAGATGGCAGTAATCCCAATGATCCGCTCAACACACTGGCTTCATCGCTGATGATATCACCGAACATATTCTCGGTTAATACCACATCAAACTGCGCCGGGTTCAATATGATCTGCATAGCTGCATTGTCAACAAACATATAATCCACCGTCACATCTGTGTATTGCCCTGCAATCTCCTGCACCACTCTTCTCCATAAGCGTGATGTTTCCAATACATTGGCCTTATCAACCAGTGTAAGTTTCTTTTTTCTTTTCTGTGCATATTGAAACGCCAGGTGCGCTACCCGCTCGATCTCATATTTGCTGTATACGCAGGCATCAGAGGCAGTTAACTGGTCTTCACTCAATTCTTTTTTACCAAAATAGATACCACCTGTCAGTTCCCGGAAGATCACAAAATCAACGCCCACCAATTGTTTTGGTTTTAAGGGCGACAAATGTTGCAAAGACGGGTATGTGCTTACCGGCCTGATATTGGCAAACAACTGCAGTTCCTTGCGCAACTTCAGCAGCCCCTGCTCAGGCCTTACTTTCGCGGAGGGGTCATTATCATATTTGGGATGGCCAATTGCGCCAAACAGGATCGCATCACTATCCATGCAGGTAGCAATGGTTTCATCCGGAAGAGGATTTCCTGTTTTATCAATGGCATCCGCTCCCATAATCCCTTCTTTATAATGAAATACATGCCCGAAATGCTGCGCCACTGTATTCAATACTTTAATGGACTGCTGTGTTACTTCCGGGCCAATGCCATCGCCTAATATGACTGCTATTTTTTTTTCCATACCCCTAACCCCCATGAAGGAGGAACTAATTTTTTATTTTTTTTGAAAAATGGTATTTCATTACTATTCTCTTCTTCCCTAACTCACCCTTTAGACCTGCCCGATGAGCAGGCGGGGGTTAGGGGGTGTTTTTTTCAAATTCCTCAATCGCCTGTTTATTACTCAACAAATAATCAATATCATCATATCCATTCAGTAAACAGGTTTTTTTATACGGGTTGATATCGAATATTTCCTGTTCGCCAGTAGCATCTATCGTGATGGTTTGCGCATCTACATCTATACTGAGAGTCGTGTCATTTCGCAATTCAAATAGTTTCGCTAAAAATTCATCACTCACTTTTACCGGCAGTACCCCATTATTAAGTGCATTGTTTGTAAAAATATCCGCAAAAAAACTGGACACTACTGCTTTAAAACCATAATCCTGCAACGCCCAAGCCGCGTGTTCGCGTGAAGACCCACAACCGAAATTTTTTCCGGCCACCAGGATCTCACCACTATACTGTGGTTGGTTCAATACAAAATCTGCTTTGGGTTTTGTATTGTCATTATTTTCATAACGCCAGTCGCGGAATAAATTTTT
>JBKJPR010000240.1:0-3523 GCA_046594275.1 Sediminibacterium sp. | reverse complement strand
TATCCCACCGATACAGTATGGGGCATCGGCTGCGATGCCACCGATGCAGAAGCAGTAGCCAGGATATACCAGTTGAAAAAACGCTCAGATACCAAGGCCATGATCGTACTGGTGGCTGATGAGAAAGATATTCTCCGGTATGTTACCCAACCTGCACTACAGATATTTGACTATATAAAAGGGGTGAACAGGCCCACCACCGTTATTTATGAAGGCGCTATAGAACTGGCCGATAACCTCCTGGCCGAAGACGGTTCTGTGGCCATCCGAATTTGCGAAGATGAATTTTGCATGAACCTGATCAAACGCTTCCGGAAACCACTGGTAAGCACTTCTGCTAATATTAGTGGGTATCCTGCCCCACAATGCTTCAAGGATATCGAGCCGGTTATCATTAACGGAGTTGATTACGTAGTCAATTACCGGCAGGATGATACTGAATACCGGAAGCCCTCTTCCATCATAAAATGGGAAAAAGATGGGACACTTAGTATCATCCGGCCATAATTACGCCCCAATTAATTGTGAATAACCCAGTGAGCAACTTTTGTTTTTTGTTAATTCGTTGTAAACGAAGTAGTTAGTTACTATCCTGCAAACCCGGCATAGAAGTTGAAACAGTATAGCTGTTGATTCCACAAAAATTTATCAATTTAATACTAGAAAACCGTTTATGGCAAAAATCACATTAGATGTTCCTACCGAAAAGATGCAATCTTTTGCACAGGCGATCATCAACATAGGTATAGACACCCGTTCTATTATTTCAAAGCAATTCAAAAAAACGCTCCAACGTAAAAAGCGGTTATCAAATTCTTTGAAAAAGATATCTTCCAGCTTTATCCTGTTCGAATGGGAATTTTTTAGTAACGAACTTGAATACGAATAAAGTCATGTTCTTCCTTAATCCCTTTATACTATTAACTATCAATTAGGAGTTGCACTATTGTAAAATCCATTCTTTTAAAAATCTATTGTGTATTAATATACATATGAATCTATGTGTTTGATTGCTTTTTAACACATAGGGGGATAGGAAAACATAGTGCATATAGAAAACCTACTGGTAATTGCAGTGTAGATCAACCCCAATACACTATTAATTATCAATTATTAATTACTAATTGCCTCTTAGTTTTGCATCATGCAAAAGATACTGGTCATTCAAACGGCTTTTATAGGTGATGTGGTGCTTGCCACAGGACTGCTTGAAAAACTGCATACACAATGGCCGGATGCTTCTATCAATATCCTCGTAAGAAAAGGAAATGAATCTCTTTTTGATCAGCACCCATTTATTCAGGAAGTTTTAGTATGGGATAAGAAAAAAGCAAAGTACCAGGACCTGTTCCGATTGATGGGGCTGATAAGGCGAAACCGTTATGATAAAGTGATCAACGTACAGCGCTTTGCCGCCACCGGTTTACTCACTGCATTGTCCAATGCCCGTCAGACTATTGGCTTTGATAAGAATCCATTTAGTTTTTTATTTTCGGATGTTGTCAGGCATGTTGTGAGTGAAAGTGATCATCCCATGCATGAGATCGAACGGAATCATCAGTTGATCCGGGCGTTCACAGATGATAAAGCTGCTAAGCCAAAATTATATCCAACCCCTGCTGATGAGGAGTCAGTGGCGCAATGGAAACAACAACCTTATATCTGTATAGCGCCTGCTTCTGTCTGGTTTACCAAGCAATTGCCCGCAGATCAATGGGGGGCCCTTATAGATACATTGGAGGTTGCGGCTATTTATCTTATCGGTGGGCCTGGTGATGAAGTATTATGCGAACATATCCGTACTCATTCCCATCATCCCTCGGTGATCAATCTTGCCGGCAAAATCAATTTTTTACAATCAGCCGCATTAATGAGAGATGCGGTGATGAATTATGTTAATGATTCCGCGCCTATGCATTTTGCTTCTGCTGTAAATGCGCCTGTTACGGCGGTATATTGTTCTACCCTTCCCGCATTTGGGTTTGGTCCCTTATCAGACAATAGCCATATAGTAGAGATAATTCAACCCCTGGATTGCAGGCCCTGCGGTTTGCATGGCCGGAAAAGCTGCCCCCTGGGGCATTTCCATTGCGCAAAGCTGATAAACAACGGGCAATTACTGGCTGTACTGCCCGCATGAACCCAAAGCCAAACAGCCTTACATTTGCAGCAGATGGAGATACATTGTACTGATAAAGAGTCACTTATTTTTGATAAAATAGCTAACGCCGCTGAGCTTTTACAGGTACCCTGTTACCTGATAGGTGGTTTTGTGCGGGATAAGATCATTGACCGGCCCACCAAAGATGCAGATATTGTTTGTATGGGAGATGGAATAGAACTGGCCCATAAAGTGGCTGCCTCTTTTCATCCTAAACCACAGGTAGCGTATTTTAAAAATTTTGGTACTGCACAGATCAAACTGACGGATCTCGAGATAGAAATTGTGGGTGCTCGCAAGGAAAGCTACCAGCAGCACAGCCGTAAACCCGAAGTAACGCCGGGTACCATTGCAGATGACCAGAACCGGAGGGATTTTACCATCAATGCTTTGGCCATCAGTTTGAATAAGGCAGATTTTGGAAAACTAATAGATCCTTTCAATGGATTACAGGATATTGAAAACAAGATCATTCAGACACCATTGCCACCACTGCAAACATTCAGCGATGACCCGTTACGGATGATGCGCGCCATCCGTTTTGCAGCACAACTGAATTTTACCATTACGCCTGAAACATTCCAGGCGATTATTGAAAATGCACATCGCATAAAAATTGTTTCACAGGAACGGATTACAGATGAACTGAATAAGATCATGTTGTGCGATAAACCATCAGTAGGCTGGGACCTGTTATTCAAAAGCAGTTTGCTTTCCCTTATTTTTCCACAGATGGTAGACCTGCATGGCGCCGAATATGTGGATGGCAAAGGGCATAAGGATAATTTCTATCATACCCTGCAGGTATTGGATAATATATCAACAAATACCGATGACCTGTGGTTACGTTGGGCCGCTTTATTGCATGATATTGGCAAGCCCGCCACTAAAAAATTTGAAGAAGGTCATGGCTGGACATTTCATGGTCATGAAGTAATCGGAGCACGGATGGTACCGAAAATATTTGCCAGACTCAAATTGCCCCTGAATGAAAAAATGAAACTGGTACAGAAATTGGTGCTGTTACACCTGCGCCCCATCGGTTTAACAAAGGAAAATATTACCGATAGCGCTATCCGTCGTTTATTGTTTGATGCTGGTGAGGATATTGATTTGCTGATGATGCTTTGCAATGCAGATATCACCAGCAAAAATGCCAGTAAAGTAAAACGGTACCTGCAAAATTTTGAACTGGTGCAAAGACGGCTGGAGGAAGTAGAAGATAAAGATCGCATCCGTAACTGGCAGCCTCCTGTATCAGGTGAAATGATTATGCAGAAATTTGGTTTAAAACCCGGTAAACCGGTAGGTTTAATTAAAGATGCGATCCGGGAAGCGATATTAGATGGTGTGATACCTAAT
>JBKJPR010000179.1:0-4328 GCA_046594275.1 Sediminibacterium sp. | reverse complement strand
AATCGGGGAATTCATCTAATTGCGCTTTTACAATCACAATCCCACCACTTATCTGCGTAAAAGGGAACTTTGTGATCAGTTTTGCCTGCGGAGGAACGAATTCTTCCTGGGCATTGCAAGCAAAACCAAGGCAAAAAAGGGCAAGGGTAATTAAAATTGGTTTCATGCAGATTGAAAATACGCTGAAAAACTAACAATATATAGCCAATATATACCAGGTTGCTAAGCAGTATATAAGCGGCTTATAGCAAAGACAGTGTATAAGCGCTTTTCAATGCAACGGTAATTACACTTATCGCCCTACCTTTGTTCTCTTTTAAAACCCTGTGAGGATATGCAGTTAGCAGATTTGTACCAGAAAGCTTTACAATTCGAATTTCTACGCATAGAAGAAGGAATGTTCCTGTTTGAACAAGCCCCTCTGACTGAGTTGATGTATGTGGCCGATGAACTGCGGAAAAAACAGGTTCCTTACCATAAAGTGACCTGGCAGATAGACAGGAACGTGAATACCACGAATGTATGTATTGCCAATTGCAAATTCTGCAATTTCTACCGGGTACCTGGCCACCCCGATGCCTATATAACAGACATGCCTACGTACCGAAGGAAGATAGAAGAAACCCTGAAATTCGGCGGCGACCAGTTATTGCTGCAGGGTGGGCATCATCCCGGACTGGGACTGGATTTTTATACCAAAACCTTCCGTGCGATCAAGCAGGAATACCCGGCCATCAAACTGCATTGCCTGGGGCCACCCGAAGTGGCGCACATTTGCAAGCTGGAAAAGATGAGTCACCACGATGTTTTAAAAGCTTTACAGGAAGCTGGGCTTGATTCATTACCCGGGGCGGGGGCAGAAATACTGGTGGATCGTGTGCGGAGGCTGATTTCCAAAGGCAAATGCGGGGCAGATGAATGGCTGGCCATTATGCAGGAGGCACATACACTCAACATTACCACAAGCGCCACTATGATGTTTGGCCATGTGGAAACACTGGAGGAGCGTTTTATACACCTTACCCGTATACGCGAAGTGCAGAGCCGCAAACCGGCTGAAGCCAAAGGGTTCCTCGCATTTATTCCCTGGACTTTCCAGGATGTAGACACTTTGCTGGCGCGGATACGTGGGGTTCATAACCTGACCACGCCGGATGAATATATCCGTATGATAGCGATCAGCCGTATCATGTTACCCAATGTGAAGAACATACAGGCAAGCTGGCTTACCGTGGGCAAACAAACCGCACAGATCTGCCTGCATTCCGGCGCCAATGATTTTGGAAGCATTATGATAGAAGAAAACGTGGTAAGCGCTGCCGGCGCCCCCCATCGCTTTACCTATAAAACCATGCAGGATGCCATCCGCGAAGCCGGATTTGAACCACAGCTCAGGAACCAGCAGTATGAGTGGAGGAATGTTCCTGAGGCTATAGAGGAGCAGGTGATTGATTATTAGGTTGAGAAATCAGTGGTGAGTGTTTTGTTTACCCTTCCCGTTTAATTATTGGCCATTGGTCATGTACTACTCATTACTAAACCGTTAATTTAACGTTTTTTTAGAAGCCGTTTTTTGAAATACGGTTACATTCGTAGTACCAAAAACCACCTGTATGAGGCCCAAAATAACCTTACTCCTGCTTATAGCATTTGTAGCTCTCGCTTCATCGCCCTATGTTCTTATTAAAACTGAGAACGAAAAAACCTCCTGTCAAAATAAATGTAACGGTAAAAAATCGACTGCACCCCAACCGTCTGGCGACGGTGATGACCTGTTGAATGCTTCTTTTAACCATTTCATTGTATCTACCATACCATAAACCCCGATCCTGCGCTATTTTACGCTGGATTTTTTTTCTTTGCACTGTAACATAATACTGTTTACAGCGTATAACCTCTATACAAGGCAACCATGCTGAAACTTCCCTGCTGTTTATGACTGAGAAAGAGTATAACCTATGTGTGACCCAATACGCCGATAATGTGTACCGTTTTATCGTAAAAAATCTTCGTCATGAAGAGGATGCCCGGGATATTGTACAAACGGCTTTTGAAAAATTATGGCGCAACAGGGAAGCGGTGGAGTCTGACAAATCGAAATCATACCTTTTCACCGTTGCCTACAACCAGATGATCGATCATATCCGGAAGAATAAACGGATCCAGCTAAAGGACGATTTTTCAGAAGACAGACGGGTACAGCACCCCGCAAACAGCAACCTGAAAAAAGCCCTGATGGAGGCTCTGAACCGGCTGAATGAAACGCAGAAAAGCCTGGTGATGCTGAAAGATTATGAAGGATATAGTTACGAAGAGATAGGTGAGATTATGGGACTGAATGAAAGCCAGGTAAAAGTGTACCTGCACCGCGCCAGGCTTACTTTGCGGACCTATTTAGTGAGTCCCGAAAATGTGCGGTAACAGGGATCAGTGAAATCATATAAAAATCAGTGAAATCGGCGATGAATATAAACCAACATAATTACGAGGAATTTTTCCTGCTGTATGTAGACGGGGAGCTGTCTGCGGCAGACAAACAGGCTGTTGATCAGTTTGTACAGGGAAATCAGGGCCTTGCCGATGAGTTGGAGACGCTACAGCAGATGAAACTTCCGCAGGATGCTGTTGTTTTTGGGGATAAGGATCTTTTGTATAGGGATGCGACAGCCGGGATCAGCCTTAATAATTATGAAGAGCGCTTTCTTTTGTATGTAGACAATGAACTTAGTGCGGGTGGAAACGAGCAGGTAGAAATGTTTGTACTGCAGCATCCCGCATTACAGGAAGGGTTTACTTTATTAAAACAAACCAGGCTCGAACCTGAAACTATCCTGTTTCCTGACAAACCATCTTTGTACAGGAGATCAGCGGCAGAAAAGCCTTTATTTTACCTGGGCTGGCAGCGGATAGCAGTTGCTGCTGTTTTTACAGGGTTTGCCATATTGGTATGGACATTGTTCCCGGGTAATAATCCTGCGTCAGAGCAAACCCTTGCCAAACAGCAAACTGTTCCTCAAAAAAATTCAGAAGCAAAGCAACCCAAGAAAATTGAGGTTGGCGAAGCTTCACAAACAGTTGTCAACAATCCGGCTACCGCATTGAATACTGTCGGCAGATTATTACCGGTTGCCTTTAAGAATACATCGTTGCCCAAAAACAAAGTTGTTGAAATTCTGCCGCCTGACCAGGCAAATACGATTGCACGGAACAGCTCATTGCCGCCAGCCGTTTATGTAAAACAGGAAAGCGTTATGCCTGAGGGGTCGGATCCGGCAGAAACCACACGTGCGATTGAAACACCACCGACCGGGCATAGTTCCCTGATCGCAAATACAACAGCAGTAAAAAATAATGCAGATGATATAACCGCCGCGAACCCTGTTACCCTTCCGGCAGTATATAAAGAACTGGATACGGACGATGAGAAAAAAAGTTTATACCTGGGCTCTATCGAGATCAATAAAGATAAATTCCGTGGTCTTTTCCGGAAAGCTACCAGTCTTTTCCGTGGAAAAGCAAAGCAGGAAGATGAGAAAACAGAGGGAAATTCTTCTTCAAACACCCGGTCATTAAAATAACAAGAAAACCAAGATTATATGAAACGCTTAGTATGTTTATGCGCAACCTTAGTGGTTGCAGGAATGAGTTTTGCCCAAACAGACACGACCCTTACCAATACAGATACCGTGAAAGTGGGCAACTTTATCATTATTAAAAAAAATAAAGGCAGTACCACTTCAGAGGATACTGACAATAGACGGAATAACAGTTATGAATTCAAGATTGAACGACGCTCCCGACGGAGAGGCAATGTAAGCACCAACTGGTGGATAATGGATCTCGGGTTTGCCAATATGCGGGATAACACAGACTATACATTGGCCCAGGCAGGCAGTTATTTTAAAGTATTGCGCCCTGCCGATGGCCCGGTGAACCAGAACAGTTATAAACTGATCACCGGCAAATCCAGTAATGTGAACCTATGGCTATTTATGCAGAAACTGAATGTAGTGAAACATGTGGTGAACCTGAAATATGGGTTGGGATTGGAAATGTACAATTTCCGTTACGATACGCGGCTGAGTTTTCGGAAAGATCCCCTGCCTCTTGTGTTCAATGATTCTATCATTTTTTCCAAGAATAAATTGTACGTAGAATACCTCACCGTTCCATTCATGCTGAACATTAATACCACGCCAGATAGCCGTAGAGGCCTGAGTTTAAGCGCAGGGTTAAGCGCCGGTTACCTCCTCGGCAGCCGTAACAAACAGATAAGCGGTGAGCGGGGCAAACAAAAATATAAGGCCGATTTTAATTTTGAACCCTGG
>JBKJPR010000214.1:0-4980 GCA_046594275.1 Sediminibacterium sp. | reverse complement strand
CTAATTATAAAGTCCTAACCACAATTGTTTATCTTATACTTTTTTGTTCATAAATATATACTTTTAAGGCTTTCCAGATAAGAACATTGATTCCTATGCAAAAGAAGATCCAGATCCTTCGGGAGATCACACCTTTAACGTCGGCGGATTGTTTTACCATCTTTTCCCGGACCAAAACAGAATTTGACTTCCCTATCCATTACCATGAAGAATTTGAACTGAATTTCATCAAGAATGCAAAAGGGGCCAAAAGGGTTGTGGGAGATCATGTTGAAGAGATCGGGGAATATGAACTGGTATTGCTCGGCCCCAATCTGCAGCATGCCTGGTTTACCCATAAATGCAGGAGCACAGAGATCACCGAAGTAACCATCCAGTTTCATAAAGACCTTTTTGATGAAAAATTCCTTCGGCGCAACCAACTCAGTTTTTTGCGTACCATGCTGGAAAACTCCCTGAGGGGACTATTATTTTCCTACGAAACGGCTTCCCTGCTAGCCTTTCGCATCATGCGGCTCAACAGGAAGGATGGTTTTGATTCGGTTTTTGAATTGATGTCGATTTTAAATGAACTGTCTATTTCCAGGCATACCCGGATCCTTTCTAATTCCACTTTTAATAACAACGAACATATTGCTTATAACAGCCGTCGTATTGAAAGGGTGATGGAATACATGAATGAGCATTTCCACAAACCGATCTCACTGGCGGAAGTGGCCGAACTGACCAATATGGCCGAATCTGCTTTCAGCCGCTTCTTTAAGGCGAGAACCGGCATGACCTTTATTGACAGTTTAACTGAGATCCGTTTAGGGCATGCCTCCCGTATGCTGATAGACACCACGCAATCCATTTCCGAGATCGCGTACGAAACCGGCTTCAATAATATCTCCAACTTCAACCGCATCTTCAAGAAGAAAAAAAACTGTACCCCGAAGGAGTTTAAGAAAAGTTATTCTTCGGAAGAAAGACTGTTTTTTTGAACAGATGAAAAAGGAACAAGGATCAAGGAACAGGGATCAAGGAACAAGAAACAGGGAACAGGGAATGATGCTGTAGGGCCGGATTTGTGTCCCCACAAATCCATTTTTTCGGTGAGTCTCCCTGGGGTACTCGGCGACTTAGAAAGATACTAAAACTAACTTAGAGAAGGTTTCAAAATAAGTTGGTCCAATTGGAATTCTGGAATTGGAAATTGGGAAACCAGTTCGTCCACACATGATTCGATCAAGTTATTTTGTTACTAAAGCCTATTGGGCCACATACCCAGTTACATACAATCAAAAAATGCCCCAGCGGGGCTACCGCTCTGTAACAAAAAAATGCTCGGGTAAAAAAATCCTTTGTCCCGGAGGGACTACCCTCCCGCAATCACAAACCAGCGGAGACTATAGGGAGAAAAAATACTTATACTGTTAAGAGTCAAAACAATTTTTGTTTTCTGCAGTAGCCGCGGCCGGGAGTTCATTGGTTACACCTGCGCTTCATCATCTTCTTTCAAGTGCAACACCCCAAGGGTAGCACCTACCGGCGCATTATGGATCATACTATTACCTTGGTGTTACAAAGCGGTTGCCCCGCCGGGGCAATTATATATGCAAAAGTTTCAAAAAAAGTTGGTCCAATTGGAATTCTGGAATTGGGAACAAGGAACAGGAAACAGGGATCAGGAAATATGAAACGAGGAACACTGAATAATGAAGTAGGGAATATTTCCTTCGGCATTCGATATTACTTACCCGATATTAGATATTTTGTTCCTCCCATTTGTATACATTTATACACTGAATAGAAAACCTGCCCTTATGAAAAAACTATTTATATTTTCTGTTTTTTTTCTGTTGATGGTTACCAGCTTTGCGCAGGCAGGAAAAGAAAAACAACCATTACCTGACACCGCTTTACTTACACTGGTACAAAAACAAACTTTCAAATATTTCTGGGACTTTGCACATCCGGTAAGCGGGATGGCAAGAGAGCGCAGCAATGTGGCGTATGATTATGGCGCTGAAGTAGTTACAAGCGGGGGCACAGGTTTTGGCATCATGGCCACTATAGTAGCAGCCGAACGGGGCTGGATAAGCAGGGATACTGCTGCGAAGCATTTACTTAAAATAATAAACTTCCTGGCAAAGGCCGATTCATACCATGGGGTATTTGCGCATTGGTTACATGGTGCAACCGGAAAAACCATTCCATTCAGCAGGAAGGATGATGGCGCCGATCTTGTGGAAACCGCTTATTTATTCCAGGGGCTGTTATGTGCGAGACAATATTTTAATACAGCGAGCCGGGTAGAAACTGATTTACGTAACCGTATTAACTGGTTATGGAACGATATCGAATGGAACTGGTTTACGAAAAGTGGTGAAGAGGTGCTCTACTGGCACTGGAGCCCGAACAATGGCTGGGCGATGAATTTCCCGGTAAGGGGTTTTAATGAATGCCTGATCATGTATGTGCTGGCCGCTTCGGCGGAACGTTACCCAGTAAGCAGTTCCGTATATCACCGCGGATGGGCGCAAAGTAATTTTTTTACAAACGGGAAAACATTCTATGGATATAAACTGCCACTGGGTTTTGATTATGGCGGACCACTTTTCTTTTCGCAGTATTCTTTTTTAGGACTGGATCCCCGCGGCCTGAAAGATAAATATGCGGATTACTGGGAACAAAACAGAAATCATACACTGATCAATTATTCGTATTCACTTGCCAACCCCAAAAAATTTAAAGGATACGGCGAGAATAACTGGGGCCTCACAGCCAGTGATACCTATTATGGATATGACGCGCACTCTCCCACCAATGATAACGGAACCATTTCGCCTACAGCGGCGCTCTCTGCATTTGCCTATACACCCGATCTTTCCATGAAAGCCCTGAAACATTTTTATTATGATCTTGGCGATAAGGTATGGGGAGAATACGGTTTCATTGATGCATTTAATGAAACAAAAAACTGGTACGCAAAATCATACCTGGCCATCGACCAGGGCCCGATTATTGTCATGATCGAAAATCACCGCAGCGGCCTGCTCTGGAAATTATTTATGAGCTGCCCCGAAATTCAAAAAGGATTACAGAAACTGGGGTTTGAAAGCCCGGCGATGAAAAAATAGTGAATGGTGAATGGTCAATGGTGAATAAAAATATCAACCCTACTACATTACTACTCGCTATTGGCATTCACCATTGACCATTGACCACTCACCACTCACCTACTTACTCATATCCGAATTACTGATGAAAGCGATTTTTTTACTATCGGGCGACCAGGAGGGGGTATTAATGGAGCCCTGCCCGCCATACAGGTATGCCAACACTTTTGGTGTACCGCCCTTAATCGGCATGATACGGATATATACATCCTGGTAAGGAGGATGGCTACCCGGGGGTACTTCCTCTTTTAAGAAGGATAGAAAAACAAAAGATTTTCCATCTGGTGAAATATGGGCAAACCAGTTATTGAATTCATCGGTGGTTACCTGTTCCTGGTCGGTTCCATCGGGTTTCATACGCCATATCTGCATCAATCCGGAACGCACAGAATTGAAATAAATATATTTTCCATCCGGTGTGTATTCGGGGCCATCGTCGAGGCCCTGGGCATCTGTCAGCCTTAGTTCCGGGCCACCCGCCGACGGAATTTTATACACATCATAATTCCCATTCCGCTCCCCGCAAAACACAAGGTCTTTTCCATCAGGCGACCATCCATGAAGATACGAGGGGCCTTTCGGGGTTATTTGTGTGGGTTCCCCGCCTGTAACCGGAACCGTATAAATAATGGAACCCCCGAGTTCTTTAACAGAGGAACTCAGTCCCAGCATCTTGCCATTAAAAGAAACTACATGATCGTTGTTATTATTTTTTACAGTACCGGTATTCAATAGCCTCGTTTGCTTGTCTTTTATATTAAATGTGTATACCAATCCCTTACTGTCATTATACAATAAGGTCTGGCCATCATTCAACCAGTTAGGCGCCTGGATAGAATTGGGCTGCGAATAAATGATCTCTCTTTTCCCGGTTACTACATCCAGTAGTTCCAGATTACTTCCCAGGTTCATCCGGGTGCTTCCATCCGCTTTTCCCGGATAGGGAACCGTCATACGCACATCACTGAATACACCTGTTTCTGATACATCTGCATTATGAGAATTTACAAACAACCCAACATATACTTCATCTCCCAGGTTTATATCCGTAATTACCTGCTTGCTAAAAGGCTGGCCATACCTGGCTACCCGCATTGCATAGGTATTTCCTCTTCTTTCCAACTGAATGATATCGGCATGTGTAACTGCAGAACGGATCTCTTCTGTTTGCGCACCAGGTGTTTTCCGGTACTGAAGGGAGGTTAATCCGTCGCCGTGTTCTACCGCATTGATATGAGGGGCATTTGCATCCAGGCTTTTACGAACCATCAACCCCACCTTGCGATGTGCTTCAATACCGTTTGCGCCTACAAATTCGGCACGGGTGTACAAAATGAAATCTCCTTTCATCCGTTTCCAAACAAAATGAAATTCGTCACGATCATACCAAACATTGTAACCCGACCCTGTAATAACATACTGTTGTGTTTGTGGAATATAGGTTGCCAATCCCGGCCTGGCTGCATTGCCTATATTGGTTTGCCCTTCAAATATCCCTACCGGCTGTTGTGAGAATGCCGAGGTACCTATCAGAAAAAGTACGGGAAATACATTCCTGAAAAAATTGTTTTTTTTCATATAGAAAGTGTTGGTTTGTTTTATCTTTTGAATTACCCCTTGCCAGGAGAGGATGGCTCTCACCATGCTTTTATAAAAAGTCTGTTTGTAAATTGTAACGGGTATGATGAATAGTAAAATAGTTTACTCCTCCGGCAGGGGGCAGTTGTGAATACTTTTTAAATCCAATTCGATTAGTACCCATTTCATCCCTGCCGGCAACACCTAAATTTATTACTTTGCATTGGAACTAAACTCTTCT
>JBKJPR010000193.1:0-3829 GCA_046594275.1 Sediminibacterium sp. | reverse complement strand
GATAAAAAAATGCAAAACCAGGCGGTGAAATACGTGATTGTATGGGCAGGAAACCTGCTATTGGTTTCGGCAGGCGTGTTTTTGTTAACGCATTATGGCAGTCTCAGCTACCTGGTATCCAAAATTGCCGTATCTCTTATCGTTGGTTTTTTTTATAATTATAGGCTTCAAAAAAGATTTGTGTTTAAATAAGTAAAAATGAAAAGGAAATTGATGAAGGGGGGTCTAAATTTAATACTGCTATTGCTATTATCCGTCCAGGGGGGTTCCCAAACCGTTGTACAGGGTGTAATCACTGATATTATCAATAAACAACCCCTGCAATATGTAAGTGTTGTTTTTAAGGGCGGGCGCGGAACGGTTACCGACAGCCTCGGAAAGTATACATTACGTTCCGCTGGAAAAATTGCCACCGCCTCTATCCAGGTTTCTTATGTAGGATATAAAACGATCCTGAAAAATATTCTGCCAGGTACTACCCAAACCATTAGCCTGGAACTGGAAACAGATCCGAAAGCCACGAACAATGTAACGGTAAGTACCAATAAAAGAGCGCCCTATCGCAATAAAGGTAACCCTGCGGTTGAATTGATCAGGAGAGTGATTGAAAACAAACCAATTAACCGGACAGAGCATTATGATTATGTGCAGTACGACCAGTATGAAAAAATGGAAGTATCGTTAAGCAATGTTTCTGAAAAACTGGCCAATTCAAAACTGCTTAAGAAATACCAGTTCATGCTTGAGAACCGGGATACTACCAAACTGGAAGGAAAATCCTTATTGCCTGTTTACCTGGAAGAAACGATCTCTCAAAAATATTTCCGCAAAAAACCAGAAACAACCAAAACTATTGTAGTTGGCGAGAAGCGTGTAAACTATGGTGAGTATATTGATAATGGCGGTGTAAGCAGTTACCTGAACCGCTTGTACATGGATATTGATATCTATGATAATGATATCCCCCTGTTCACCTACCAGTTCCTAAGCCCGATTGCCGACCTGGCGCCAACTTTTTACATGTATTACATCAGGGATACGATCACCGATGCCAATGGTCAGAAACTGATCAAGATGTATTTCACACCGCGCAATACCAATGATCTTTTGTTCAGGGGTAATATGTATATCACCCTGGATGGCAATTACTCGGTGCAGAAACTGAATATGTTCGTGAGCAAGAATGCCAACCTTAACTGGGTGCGGGAACTGCATATTGATCTTGATTTTGAAAAAAGCGAAGACAGCCGCTATCATTTAAGCAAGAGTAATATTATGGCCGATGCCAGTATTACCAAAAACAGCGGCGGCGGTTTTTTTGGTGAGCGGACAGTATCCTTCAAAAATTTCCGGATCAATGTTCCCCAACCGGATAGTGTGTATGAAGGCCCCGGACTGGTAAAAAAAGAAAAAGCGGACCAGCACCCGGATATTTACTGGGATGCGAACCGTCATGATACGCTCACCAAAACAGAGGCGAAAGTTTATAGCAATATTGACAGCCTGGAGAAAATGCCTTCCTTCCGCAGAACCATGGCCATTGCCACTTTCCTGCTGGCGGGATATACTTCTTTTGGTCCTTTTGATCTCGGCCCGGCAGCAGCTTTTTACAGTTTTAACCCCATAGAAGGATTCAAATTAAGACTAGGTGGCAGAACAACACCCAAGTTCAATAAACGGCTCTATTTTGAAACCTATGGCGCGTATGGTTTTAAAGATGAAAGATGGAAATATTTCCTGAGTACCACCTATTCGCTGAATAATAAATCCATTTACAGTTTCCCGCTCAATTTTATCCGGGCGAGTTACCAGCATGATACCAAGATACCCGGACAGGAGCTGCAGTTTGTATCAGAAGATAACTTTCTCCTGTCTTTCAAAAGGGGAAAGAACGATAAATGGCTCTACAACAGTAATTTTAAATTTGAATACGTAAAAGAATTGCAGAGCCATCTTTCCTATACACTTGGTTTTAAAAACTGGAAACAGGAACCTGCCGGGGCGATTGTATATACAAAAGTGGTGAATGCAGCAACCGTAAACATACATAAACTGATTACCACTGAGTTTTCCGGTGAAATACGCTGGGCGCCTAATGAGCAATTCTACCAGGGCAAGGTATATCGTATCCCCATCATTAATAAATACCCCATTTTTACGCTGCGTTTTATTGCCGGTGTAAAAGGTTTACTTAACAGCGAATACAATTACCAGAACATTAATTTCCGTTTTGAAAAACGGGCATACCTGTCGCAGCTTGGTTACAGCGATGTGGTAGCGGAAGGTGGTTATATATTCGGGAGACTACCTTACCCTTTAATGACGGTTCACCGCGCCAACCAGACCTATGCCTATCAACTCAATTCCTACAACCTGATGAACTTTCAGGAATTTGTGAGCGATCATTTCATCGCGTTGAATATCGATCACCATTTTAATGGCCTGTTCTTTAACCGGGTTCCTTTGTTGAAAAAACTAAAACTGCGTGAAGTGGTTTCCCTGAAACTGTTATACGGTGGGGTGAGAGATGAGAACAACCCCGGCAAGGACCCTTCCCTTATTAAATACCCGGTTTTTGAAGGAATCCCCACCACGTTCTCCCTGGAAAAAAAACCATATGTAGAAGGAAGTGTAGGCATTGCCAATATTTTCAAACTGATACGCGTTGACCTGGTAAAAAGGTTTAACTACCTTGATAATCCTTACGTGGCAGCAATAGGTGTTAGAGCACGGTTTAAATTTGATTTTTAATTTTTTGTGTATAAGAAATAACTCTATTAATGGAAAGGCTTGATTTACGAGTGAGATTACAAAAAGGTATTTACAGGATCATTGATCCATTTGTGAAACTGTTGATCAAACTGGGCCTGACGCCAAATGCTGTTACCACCATCGGTTTTTTGCTGAATGTAGGGGTGGCAGTGATCTTTGTGGCCGGTGCGGAAGAAGGTAACCGTGGCGATCTTTCTTATGTGGGATGGGCCGGCGCATTGATCCTTTTTGCGGGTTTATTTGATATGCTCGACGGGCAGGTGGCCCGCTTAGGCAATATGAGTTCTACTTTTGGTGCTTTATACGATTCTGTGCTCGACAGGTACAGTGAACTGGTTATGTTCCTGGGGATCTGTTATTACCTGGTAGGTCATCATTATTTTTTAAGTTCCATTTTTGCTTTTATTGCATTGATCGGCTCCATGATGGTAAGTTATACCAGGGCAAGGGCAGAAGGGTTGGGTATCGAATGCAAGGATGGCTTGATGCAGCGCCCCGAAAGAGTGGTAACTATCGGCGTTTCCGCGATGATCTGCGGGATCACGGGTCACTATATGGGAGGCGACTATAAATGGTACCTGCCTGGTGTTTCCTTTCATGTACTGGAAACCATGTCCATTTTTACCATACCCATTGCCCTGATGGCTGTCCTTAATAATATCACTGCTCTCAAAAGATTACTGGGTGCAAAAAAAACGCTCGATAGCAGGGATGGGGCAACAGAAACCCCCGGGTCCACTTCCAATGTTAATCCTCTTTTGATTGTTGCAGGATTGATCATATTAACTGGACTGGCTTTTACCGATATACAGCGTGTTGGCAAAACTGCTAAAATTCCTTCCGTTATCACCGCTCCCGTAGTTGATCCGCAGGACACCTTTCCCATACCCACCGGCAATGCCAAACAGCTATTCTACCTGCAGCGCACTGCCAATACCAATACCATTGTATGTGAACTTAACCTGAACAGCAAAGGACAATTGGATGAAGAAACCCCCGTACATGTTTTCTGGATCCGCTTTCGCGAAGGAGGCATTCGCAAAGAACTGTCCTACCT
>JBKJPR010000151.1:0-11034 GCA_046594275.1 Sediminibacterium sp. | reverse complement strand
TTTACGCAGAGAATTCACTATTCACTATTCACCATTGACCATTCACCACTCACCATCTCAGATCACAAATCCATCAGGCAGTACCGCCGTTTTCTTTACTACTACAATGCCATCCTTCACGGTATACAATGCATGATCTGTATTGGCCAGGTGTTTACCGCCATTGATGCGTACATCATTTCCGATACGGCAGTTCTTATCAATGATGGCATCTTTGATATAACAACGTTCACCGATACCGATCTTGGGTAAGCCCTTAGATTTGTTCATTTCCATTTCCTCGAGGGTTTCATAATAATCGTTACCCATGATATAGGTGCTTACGATGGTTGTGCCATAACCGATTCTTGCACGGATACCTACCACGCTTTGTTCTATGCGGCTGGCATTGATAATGGAACCTTCAGCTATAATGGTTTTCTCCAGCGTGGTGCCACTTATTTTGGCTGGCGGCAACATCCGCGCACGACTGTATACGGTTTTGTTATTATCAAATAAATTGAAGGGGGGTATCTCCTGTGTTAAAGCAAGGTTGGCTTCATAGAAAGAATAAATGTTTCCGATATCTGTCCAGTAGCCATCATATTGAAAGCTGGCCACTTTAAAATGAGCGATGGAATCAGGAATGATCTCTTTACCAAAATCAGTAGCATTAGGATGGGCAGTATTCAGCAGATCATATAATACCTGTTTACTGAAGATATAAATACCCATAGAAGCCAGGTAATGTTTACCTATCTTCTGCATCTCTGAACCAGTATCGCTTTCCCAATCAGGCAATAGTTCCTTGTTTGGTTTTTCAATGAAGGAACTGATAAAATTGTCCTCATCTGTTTTTAATATCCCGAATTCAGGAGCATCGCGGCTATCCACCGGAATGGTAGCAATAGAGATATCCGCACCTTTGCTTTTATGTGCTTCCATCATTTCACTGAAATCCATCTGGTACAATTGATCACCGCTCAGGATCAGGATATATTCAAATTCCATGTTGCTTATATGTCGCAATGACTGCCTTACCGCATCAGCAGTACCCTGGAACCATCCCGGGTTATCCGGTGTTTGTTCGGCAGCCAGGATACCTACAAACCCCGTACTGAATGCACTGAAATGATAAGTATTCTTTATATGCTTGTTCAATGATGCAGAGTTGAACTGCGTAAGTACAAACATCCTGTTGATACTGCTATTGATACAGTTACTTATCGGAATATCTACGAGCCGGTACTTACCTGCAATAGGAACAGCCGGTTTGGAGCGGCTGGAAGTTAATGGGTATAGGCGGCTGCCCGCACCACCGCCAAGAATCACGGCTACTACCGATGTTGAGATACTGGTCATAAACAGCAATTTTAAATTTTGAATTATACATTTTTAATTATGTCAACCCCGCATACACTTCTGTGTACAGATCAACCGTACTTTCCCAACTGTGATCTATCTTCATCATGTGTTTACGCATTTTTTCCATATGCTTTTTATCCTGGTATACCGATACGCCGCGGCCAATGGAATAATCGACATCGTAAACGGTTGCATTGTTGAAGCGGATACCAAAGCCATTAGTGTCACCCATGTCTACCACCGTATCTTGTAAGCCCCCTGTACTTCTCACTATGGGAACCGTTCCGTAACGGATGGCATACATCTGGTTCAGCCCACATGGTTCCACCCTGCTTGGCATCAATAAAAAATCGGCGCCCGCATACATGATATGGCTTAATGTTTCATCGTAACCTATTACGGCATTAAAGATTCCCTGGTATGGCGCTATCATTTGCTGAAACTGCCATTCTACCTGCGTATCCCCACTACCCAGTACCAGGAAACAAGCCTCTCCCTGCGTGCTGTTGATAGAAGACATAACCGCTTCAGGTAAAATATCCGCGGCTTTCTCTCCTACCAGCCTGCCGATAAAAACAAACAATGGTTTTTCCGGATCGAGGCCAAACTGTTCACACAAAACGGCTTTATTTTTTTGTTTTCCCGCGGTAACATTTTTGACGGTGAAATGATGCGTCAGGTATTTATCTGTTTCAGGGTTCCATACTTCATTATCGATGCCATTCAGTATGCCAATGCATTTACCTCTTTCGTATTCAAATAATTTTTCGAGTCCATTGGAATGGAACCTGAGTTCTTCCATATAGCTATGACTCACCGTGGTAACTTTTGTGGCACATTTTACAGCAGATGCCAGTGGGTTGATATTATCGGCCCAATCCATCATCCCGCGTTTCCAGAGATCCCAACGGGGGATATAGCGGCTTTTATCCCAACCCATCCATCCCTGGTATTGTGCATTATGAATAGTGAATACCGTAGGTACCTCGTTCAGCCTGCTGAAATCATAACAATACTGCATCATAAAGGGGATAAGGCCCGTATGGTGATCATGGCAATGCACTACATCCGGCTGGTGTTCCCAACTGCTCATCCAGCTTACTACTGCTATCTGGAAAGCGGTAAATCTTTCCGAATCATCATCATAGCCGTAAATTTTTTGCCTGTCAAGTAACCCATTGATATCCACCAGGAACAGGTCAAAACCCAGCTTATTTGTAGCTTCTTTAATGATCGTGAACTCAAAGAACCAGCTTCCCAGGTTGGCGCTACCTTTAAAATCTACAGTCCACTCATTATCATACAGGAACTTGGTGCGGTACATGGGCATGACCACTTTGGCGATATGCCCGGCCTTACACTGGTACTTGGGTAAGGCCCCCACCACATCGCCCAACCCACCGGCTTTGGCAACAGGATAGCACTCAGCACTGACATGAATTATCTCCATCAAGTTCCTTTTGAAAGATTTTTTTCAAGTTAGTAACTTAAAGCATTCCGTCAAATTCTGTTTTTAAAATTTTTCCTTCCTTAAAATCTCTTTATTTTACACTCTACATTCCTAAAACCAACGCTTGTTATGAATCAACCGAAACAACCCACCAATACCGGTGCGCTTACCACGCTTGTCATGGTATTTTTTTTCTGGGGATTTATTGCTGCCTCCAACAGCATCTTTATCCCGTTCTGTAAAACGCATTTCAACCTGAACCAGTTCCAGTCACAACTGGTGGGTTCTGCATTTTACGGAGCCTATTTTATAGGCTCACTGATATTGTTCATCTGTTCGAATGTATTAGGCTATGATATCCTTAACAAGATTGGTTATAAAAAAGGGATCATTTATGGATTATTGATATCGGTGGTGGGCGCCCTGCTGATAATCCCCTCGGCTAATGCCAATTCTTTTCCTGCCATACTAGGTTCATTTTTTGTAATAGCACTGGGGTTTTCTTTACAACAGACCGCGGCGCAACCTTTTGCCATTTCTCTGGGCGACCCGTCTACCGGTTCGCACCGTCTGAACCTTGGGGGAAGTGTTAACTCATTGGGTACCACTTTAGGGCCATTAATCGTGAGTTACTTTTTGTTTGGTACCCCGGATACTAAAAATACCGTAGTAACTGTCACCAATATCAATGTACTGTATATGATCGTTGCTGCTGTGTTTTTAGCAGTGGCTATCTTTTTTGCATTGTCTAAATTACCGGATGGCAAGAATGATGAGAAGTTTGAGAAGGCCAATAAAGCTGCCTCTTCCTTACTGATGATGACCTTACTGATCGGCGCCATTATAGTGGTAGGGCAATTGACCAATGTACCCAAACTGACTTTGCTGATCATTACAGTCGTATCGGTGGTAGGTATTCTTTTCTATTCAAACGGCAGTGCTGTCAAAAATCCGGGTGGCTGGGGTGCGATGAAATACCAGCAATTGATCTATGGTATGATCGGCATATTCGTATATGTAGGTGTGGAAGTGACCATCGATAATAATTTCGGCGCCCTGTTAAAAACGCCGGGATATTTAACCGATCTGGGACTTGATGAAAGCAAGATTTCGAAATATGTATCCCTGTATTGGGGCAGCCTGATGATCGGCCGCTGGATGGGGGCCATTAGTGTTTTTAACCTGAAAGGTGCAATGAAAAAAATCATGATGATACTTGTTCCTTTTATTGCTTTTGCCGTAATACTGGGCGTAAACAAATTAAAAGGGGATGATGTATCTGATCTCTTCGGATATACTGCTTTTATCGTTATTGCACTGATTGCTTTCTTTTATGGCCAGGAAAAACCGGTAAAGACTTTATTAACTGTTTCCTTACTCGCTACCGTTTTTATGTTAGTAGGGGTATTTGCAACGGGCATTATTTCCGTATATGCATTTATGGCGGGGGGATTGTGTTGTTCGGTAATGTGGCCCTGCATCTTCTCATTAGGCGTGGGTGGTTTGGGAAAATATACCAGCCAGGGTTCTTCTTTTTTAATTATGATGATATTGGGTGGCGCTGTGATACCACCATTGCAGGGCGCTATCGGCGACAACCCATCCATTGGCATGCACCAGTCTTATCTACTTGCTGCTGTATGCTTTGCATTCCTTGCCTTCCTTGCATTGAAACTGAGAAGTGTATTAAAAGCGCAGGGATTGGATTTTGATGAACAGGTAGGTGGGGGACACTAATTTTTTCAAGTTTAACAGGTATATTCATTAAATAACAGCCTTATGGCCAAAGCAGCAAAACCCAGTTTAGAACAATTAGCCATAGGTATTGATATCGGTGGTACCGGTACCAAGTTTGGTATTGTTGACCGGCTTGGCAACCTGCTTTTCTCTAATGAAATGTCTACCAGGGGGCATACGGAAGTAGAAAGTTTTATTGAAGACCTACATACGAACCTCTCGCCCCTGATAGAACAGGCAGGTGGTGTTGGAAGAATGAAAGGTATTGGCGTTGGCGCTCCCAACGGAAATTTTTATACCGGTACGGTTGAATATGCACCTAATCTTCCCTGGAAAGGCATTTTGCCTTTAGCCAATTTGGTAGAGGCTAAATTCAAATTACCCGTGGTATTAACCAATGATGCGAATGCCGCCGCTTTGGGAGAAATGATGTATGGCGCAGCCCAGGGAATGAATGATTTTATCATGATTACGCTGGGTACCGGTGTTGGCAGCGGTATAGTGGCCAACGGGAAACTGATCTATGGGCATGATGGTTTTGCAGGAGAACTCGGACACACCATTATCATACCCGATGGGCGCCTGCATGAAGGCACGGGTAAAAAGGGTTCTCTGGAAAGTTATGCCTCTGCCACAGGCGTACGCCTGACAGCGCTTGAACTGATGGCAAAAAGTAAAGTTCCCAGCTTACTGAGAAAGATCCCTAAAGAACAACTCGATTCCAAAAAAGTATACGAAGCCGCCAGGGAAGGTGATGAACTGGCCAAAGAGATATTTGAATACACCGGTAAGATACTGGGAATGGCCCTTGCCAATTTTGTTATGTTCTCCAGTCCGGAAGCCATTATACTTTTCGGCGGGCTCACCAAAGCCGGCGATCTTATTTTAAGTCCCACCCGCGAACACATGGAAGCCAATTTGATACAGGTGTTCCAAAACAAAGTGAAAATACTAGTGAGTCATCTGAAAGAATCGGATGCGGCTATATTGGGGGCGAGTGCATTGGTGTGGGAATTGAAATGAAATAGTCTGGAGTTAGAAGTCAGGAGTTTGGAGTAGGAAATAATTTATTACTTACTCCTAACTCCCGACTTCGGACTCCTAACTTACTTTACCTTTATCATAATCACCGCCGGTACCCCTCTCTGTCCTTCCTTATCACTCGGCGTGATGGTTTGTTTGCCGTTAATTAATAAACAACTGCTGCCGCCGCCATCCAGATTCAAGGCTTCTATACAACCGATCTCTTTCAGCATTTGTGCCTCCTGGGTAAGCGTGGCGCCTTCGGCTTTGCCGGGAAAACGGCCTTCTGTTACCAGCAGAATCAGTTTACCGTCTGCGGTATAACCCATGGCTGTGCGGGGATGTTTATCATTGATGGCTTTGCCGCCAAATTTTAATTCTTCATTGTTGGTAATCTGTATCTCTCCGTTCTGCACTAATACAGGGCCACCGCCAACTGCGGTTTGCATTTTCCATTTTTTAAATGATCCTGCGTGCCGCATTTCTTTTTTTGTATGATACTTCGCTGAATCTTTCCAGGCATTGACCGGCTGCTGACTCGCATAAGCATAGTTAGAGGATGAATCTGTATACAACCATGCCACATCTGCTTTCCTGCTTTTACTGATACCGATAGCGCTGCCAAAAGGATGGCGATAGGTAAGCGTATCTTTTCCTCTTCCTGCAATGGTATGCACCTGGTAAGCGACCATGTGGCCATCTTTCACCACAAGGTTCTGGTTACTGTTATGAACAAATTCAAAGAAGGTGGTATTCATTACCAATAAAGGCTTACCCTCCTGTTCAAAATACTGCGAAGGTGTGTATCGTTTACTATTGCCAACCTGTGTTGTAAAATCAATTGACCTGTCTTTCAGTTCTGCGCTCACATAATAAGCGATATTGGGTTTGCCTTCAGTAGAGTCATGCGTTACATATACATGCACCGAAGAAGGGAGTGGCTGAAACAGGGAATCTACATTTTTCCAATGCCATTGGGCCGGTAATATAACAGGCAGTAAACAAACAAAACTAACTATGATCTTACAAAAACATTTCATGGTTCAATATAAAAAGAAACACCGGCGTAACCCGGCGCATGATAAAAATAAATTATTAAATATGCCCCGATTTTTAGCCGCTGATTCGCAGACATAGCGATAACTAATCCGCGGCGTTACATGTCTGATCGAATATCTTAAACCGCCATTTGTTTTTCTTCCATCCATTTATTCCGTCCATACCCTTCGAATACATGTTTCTCGCTATGGTAAGAAGAACGTACTAAGGGACCGCTTTCTACATAATCAAATCCCAGTTCATACCCGATTTCGCGTAATTCAGCAAATTCATCGGGGTGAACAAAACGGTGTACGGATAAATGTTTGGTTGTGGGTTGTAAATACTGCCCAAGCGTTAACACATCAGTACCTACCGATACCAGGTCTTCCATTGTCTGGATGATCTCTTCTTTGGTCTCGCCCAGTCCCAGCATCATGCCGGTTTTGGTACGCATGCCACCCTGTTTCAGCATACGTAATACTTCGAGGCTGCGGCGGTATTTGGCCTGGATGCGTACCTGGCGGGTCATGCGTTCGCAGGTTTCCATGTTATGACTCACCACTTCGGGGGCCGCATCAATAATGCGTTGTACCTGGTCGGCCCTGCCCTGGAAATCGGGTATCAGGGTTTCTAAGGTGGTATCCGGGTTCAGCGCTTTTACTGCCTGAATTGTATTGTACCAGATGATGGAGCCGCCATCTTTTAATTCATCCCTGTCAACACTTGTAAGTACTGCATGCTTCACTTTCATCAGGTGAATGGCTTCTGCTACACGCTGCGGCTCATCCCAATCCACTGCTTCCGGCCGGCCGGTGGCCACGGCACAAAAACCGCAGCTACGGGTACAGATATTGCCGAGAATCATAAATGTGGCTGTTCCGGCGCCCCAGCATTCGCCCATATTGGGGCAATTGCCGCTTTCACAGATGGTATGGAGTTTATGGGTATCAACCAGGCTGCGCACATGCTTATAACTCTCGCCAATGGGCAATTTCACACGAAGCCAACTTGGTTTTTTTATCCTGGTATCTGTAGCATCAATTTGGGCTACAACGGGTAATTCCTGCATACTTCTTAGTTAGGGGTTTGGAGTTAGGGGTTTGGAGTTAGAAATGATAGTCCTGACTCCTGAACTGCTAACTTCAGACTTGCGAAGCAAAAGTAGTTTACTTTCGTTTACCAAAAACGAGGGAGATATAGGCGTTAAAAAAGAATTTCCTCTCCTTATTCAGCAGCAAAACGGGCATTGCCTGGCTATAATATTCTGCATTGACGCCTACTTCAAGGGCAGAAAGCACTTCATTGTAGCGGCCATAATCAAACCGAAGGGCTGCCCTGGCGTGAACGCCGGGAACGAATTTGATCTCGCTAAAGCCCTTGCCAAAGCCTCCCCTGCCCAGGATTACACTTGGATTGAGGAAAAGGCTGTCATTATTAGTATACTTGATCTCTTCTTTTTTACCATTAGATGGATTCTGCACTTCGATATAATAGGGCTTCAACAAACCTGCCGAGAAACCGCCCCCGTAAATGGCCGAAACAGCCACTCCGTTCTTATTGCCCTTCCCACCAATAAGGGTTTGTTGCCCTATCCCGGCCTTCAGGTAATAAAAATTATTTTGCTTGCCATAGATATAACTGGATATAATCAGGAAACCCTGTGAAGCGCTGAGCGTAGGTACTTTCTCTTCTTTGGGATGTTTCCTTTCGCCGAGTTCGAGCCACCACAAACTGGTTTTGTTAATGGTTTTGTATTTACCGTGCTCATAGAACATGCCCCATCCATCGGTATTGAATTTAAAACCGAATGCGCCCTGCTTTTGGTAGATCAATGCACCCTCTTCTTCCTGCTTGATAAGCTGGTTGATCTTTTCACGCCGCTCTGCTTTTTTTATCTGCTTGGCATCAGCCGCAGCAGTTTTTACTTTTTGTTGCGCAGAAACGATAACAGAACTCAGGATGAATGTTATTAAAAATAGCTTCTTCACTTCCATTTGGTTTGATACCTGTAAATTTATAATAAATTGATACAATGACTTCACAAATTATTTATAAAGGCGATCTGCGTACCCATGCCACCCATCTCCAAAGTGGAACTATTATAGAAACGGATGCACCTACCGATAACCAGGGTAAGGGGGAGCGCTTTTCTCCCACTGACCTGGTAGTAGCCGCCTTGGGTACCTGCATGGTCACCACCATGGCCATCAGAGCACGAACCATGAATATTCAATTGGATGGTACCCGGCTTGATGTAACCAAAATCATGGTCAGCGACCCCAGACGTATTGGCAAGATCGTAGTACATGTTTTTTTCCCCCAGGACTTAGGCCTCGATGACAAACAAAAAGATCTCCTCGAAAGAACGGCCCGCACCTGTCCTGTTGAAAGAACTTTACATCCTGATGTTGAACTGGATATGCAATTTAATTGGTGATGGGGTGAATGGTGAATAGTGAATGGTGAATACACACATATTGCCTATTCACTATTGCCCATTCACCATTGCCCATTCACCATTGCCCATTCACCCCTCAGACCCCATTTTTTAATATTTTGTTGCCTACGGCACAATCCAGGCAACGCCTGTTCACACAATAATGATTTGTTAATTCAATGAATGCCTGCGAATCAAGGGCTGACCTGTTGCCGATGCCAGCATGCTGCCATTTTTTAGTTAACTGGTTATGCTCTGCAGGAAGTTGGTACAACCATTGGATCGCTTTCTCCTTATATATTTCTTCTTTACTGTGCAAACCATAGGCAAACAATACCGGGATGACTGTATTGATAAGGATGTTTTCTGCCATCTGCATGCCTACATGTTTGGGCTTATACGCGGCTAATTCATCAAAACGGTAATGGTAATGCCAGTAGTCGTTGGCAGTTACCATAAACAGGTTGAGTAGCCCATTCAGCTCTCTTACCTCTTTAACCTGTGCAAAAAGATGAGTGGCCTGTTGCAGCAGCATAGCCAATTGTGCCAGCCGTAGAGTGGGGAAAGCCGCTGGACGCATCCGCAAAAAAGCCGGCTGCTTATGTACGGGTTGCAAATGATATTTCTTTTTCAGGAACCGGTATTCCCGCTGTAACAGCAAAGCATACTCATCTTCATATTTGCCTGATAATAAATTGGCCTGCCCTAATAACAGCGCCTCCAATTGCTGTATCTGGTTTTTGTGTTTGGCAAGCAGTGTTACCGGCAGGCTTCTTGCGACCTGTTCGAAAAGGGCGGAATTTACCCTGATACCAAAATTGGCGGCAAGCATCCACCAGAAAACTTCCTCCCAGTGATGATTGGATTGCCGGAGGCATACCAGCACCTGGGCAGACTTCCGTTCCAGTCTTTCCGCAGCCAGGCGTTCTTTCCAGGCGGTCCAGCCAAGAGTTGTGAGGGCAGGCAAAAAAGAATGACAGGAAACAGGCACCAATGTTTCCATCATCTGGCTATATCGTTCCAGTAATAATTTAGGGATGCGGTGCTGTAATACGAGTGTGGGTATAATATTACCGTTCCGGTCATGAACAGGCTCATCTTCCGCCCATACTACATGGAGGATAATATTGCTGTAATGGTCGTCGCCGGCATGATGGTGTTTATACCAGTCGGATGATCGCAGGTGCAGTTCAATATTCCCCACCCATTTGGTAATACCGATGCGGATGCTGGCTTCAGAAAAATCTGGGCCCTGGTGATGGTTCCAAACGCCGGGTTTTTCAATTTGCAGCATCTCACCACAGGAGGTTTGCAATTCCTGCGTATTGTAATATTGAAACTGCCAGATAAATTGTAGTAAACGTTCATTCATAATGATCCGCTTATGTTGCGGGCAAATGAAAAATTACTACGAAATGGAACGCGATAAATACCTGATTTTTGTGCAGGAATTTTTTGTATGGGGGGGGGTAAAAGTGAGTGGTGAGTAGTCAGTGGTGAGTGGATATGTTCCATATCAGGACAACACTCACTACTGCCCACTCACCACTCACCACTCACCCCCCTAACAGATCGTTGTCAACGCCTGTATCACCCTGCTCACAGGGAGGCCCATCACATTATAAAAATCACCTTTGATCGCTTTGATGCCTACTACACCTATCCATTCCTGGATGGCATAGGCACCCGCTTTATCGTAGGGTTCGTATTTGTCAACATAGAATTCAATCTGCTTATCAGACAGCGGGTGAAAGACCACTTCCGTACTATCAGAGAATACGATTTCTCCCTCACCATGCAGAATCACCACGCCGGTAATCACCTGGTGGTCGCGGCCGGAAAGTGAGCGCAGGATACTGACCGCATCATTACGGTCTTTGGGTTTACCCACCAGCTTACCATCCAGCACCACAATAGTATCAGCCGCAAGGATTGTTTTTTTGGCCAGTTGGCCGTGATAGGCATCCTGCACATACGATTTTACAGCCAGGGCTTTATTCTG
>JBKJPR010000286.1:0-3110 GCA_046594275.1 Sediminibacterium sp. | reverse complement strand
CAGGGCCAATATAGTGGCTTCACAGGTAGGAAATGTCAATCATCCGCAATACCCAAAATTCGAAGACTTCGGGGATGTAATGCTGAGCGGTAATGGAGGCGCAGGTTATATACGGGTTGACTGGTTCACACCGGATGGATTGAAAACATGGGGTGATGGGCGGCTCACCATTCTTGGTACTGATGGATTCATCGAGATCCGCAAAAACATTGATATAGCAGTAAATGATGGGGGCAACCATCTTTACCTCGTAAACCAGAAAGAAACAAAGTATATCAATTGCAGCAAAGAACCTTTGCCTTTTGGCGAACAACTGGTGGATGATATCGTTAACAGGACTGAGACTGCCATGACGCAGGAGCATTGTTTCCTGGCCACTGAACTGGCTTTGAAAGCGCAAAAGAATGCGAGGAATGTACGGTTTAAGTAGACAACTACTAACAACCCACAAACAATAGACTACAGACCACAGACTAATGAGGTGAGTGTTTATTTTATTTATAAAAAACCGCGTAATGTTTCGGAAATTTTGGCTGGCCTTTTTTTTTCTACTTGCCATATTTAGCAGGTCAACCGGCCAGGATATGAATTTAGATGCCTATACCAATCAGCTTCTATTTAATGTTTTTAAAGAGCGCCCGGATACCTCCATAACCGGGTTTTTGAAACGCTACATCCCCGCTCTTTCCCAAAAGAAAAAAACAACGGGTGGACAGATCATGGGAGATACCCTGCATTATCGTGACGAGATCCATTCTTTTATTTTTACACAGCATCCATTTTTTCATGGAAATTACAAGCAGGGTAAACTGGAGTTTTATTACAGAAAATTCGCTGATCCGAAACAGCTTCCCGCTATCACCGATGTTCAACTATGGTTTGACTTTGATAGCCAGCCGGAAGCCGAGATCGTTTTTTCCAGGCTGGTAGATATGTTTATTCTTGTGAGTACCCATAAAAAATTCAGCAGCGGCAGTGGCGCACAGAAAGCCGAGTTCATGCATGCAAAAGATACAACAGGTTTTAACAGGGTAAGGTTCCGCCTGACCTCTGACCATGTGGCGCGGTACCGGTATAAAATACTCTTTGAAACCACGAATGATCTTTGAATGGCCTCATTCATTCTTTGCCAATCTTTCCCTGGCCCATTTCAAAGCGATGGCCAGTTGCTCTTCCCTGGTCAGGTTTGAATTATCCAGCACAACCGCATCATCCGCTTTCCGGAGCGGGCTGAATTCGCGGTTACTGTCAATATAATCACGCATTTCAAGGTTATTCTGCACTTCTTCAATAGTGATACTCGGGTTTTTTGCAAATAGCTCTTTAAACCTTCTCTCTACCCGCACTACCGGATCGGCCATTACAAATATCTTCAATTCTGCGTTAGGGAAAACAGTGGTTCCAATATCTCTTCCATCCATAACGATCCCTTTTTTATCTCCCATCTGCTGCTGCTGTGCCACACCAAATTCACGCACTTCTTTTATAGCAGACACTTCACTCACATGCTCGCTCACCAGCATATCACGGATCAGCGCTTCTACATTCTCATCATTCAGGAACATATCGCTTTGGCCCGTCTGGTCATTGTACTGAAATTCCAGCGTTATTTCATTTAAAGCGTTTTTTACTTCCTGTACCGTATTCCAGTCTACATGCTGACGGAGAAAATACAGGGTGATAGCGCGGTACATAGCCCCACTGTCTATGAACACATAGTTCAGTTCGTTGGCCAGTTGCCTGGCCAGGGTACTTTTACCGCAGGATGAATAGCCGTCTAATGTTATAATGATCTGTTGCATGTTAGTCGCAGCGCTAAGACCGCTGGAGCGGTCGCCGGGGTGCAAAGGTACTAAAATAAAAAGCCGGTGCTCAAAGAACACCGGCTTTTATACGCATTATAATAAACTTATGAAGGTAATACCACAGTATCCACTACATGGATCACACCATTACTCTGGTAAACATTCTTGATAGTTACAGTAGACCTGCCACCTTTTTCATCCGTTAATACCAGTTTGTTTCCTTTCATGCTGGCTTTTAAAATACCCCCTGAAACAGTTTTCAGGTCAGCGCTTCCCTTACCATCTTTAATGAGCTTTGCAATTGCTTTTGCATCCCATTTGCCTGACACTACATGATACGTGAGGATCTTGGTTAATGTGGGTTTGTTCTCGGGTTTTACCAAAGATTCTAACGTTCCTTTGGGTAATTTTGCAAATGCCGCATTGGTTGGGGCAAACACTGTAAAGGGTCCCACTCCCTGCAAGGTTTCTACCAAGCCTGCAGCTTTTACGGCAGCTACCAGGGTAGTATGGTCTTTGGAATTCACTGCATTTTGTATGATATTCTTGGTAGAATACATAGGCGCACCGCCTACTTGTACAGTAACGCCCATTTTCTGTGCCATTGATGCATTCAAAACAAATGCGGACATGAACACTAAAGCGATTTTTTTCATAATTTCTTTTTAAAATAAGGTTGTTTAAATTTGTTTACTGCTACAGATACGGTGGCAGGATGCAGGTGGTTTTTCAAAAATGGTTTTTTCCGAAGAAATCTTTTAACAAGCCGATACACCTCAATATCGCTATAGCTGTGCAAAAAGATCCGGGAAATCAGAGATGATCCCGTTAACACCCATTTTCTTCAACTCTTTTAATTTTTCTATATCATTTACCGTCCAGGGAATAAGACTGATACCTGCATCTTTACACTGCTTTACCAATAAAGGGGTAACTAATGAGAAATGAGGGCTGTATATGGATGGAATAAAACCAAGATCGCGTAATTGCAGGGCAAATGCTTTTTTGTCAAAATCTTCTACCAGCAGGGCAGTTTTCAAGCCCGGATAATGGGCATTCACATATTGTAGTGTCCTGGGATCGAAAGACTGGATGATCACACGGTCCTCAATTTTCTTATCCCTGATCACTGCCACCAATAGCTCCACAAATGCTGCCGGTTTGGGATGGTATAGATCGTCGGTGGCGGGCTGGCTCTTGGTTTCGATATTATATTTAGGCAGTGCTTTGTGATGGGTAAGGCAATATTGCTCTACTGCTTCTATCATATCGCTTAACAACGGTTTGGCAACCGCTATTTTTTGT
>JBKJPR010000245.1:0-2853 GCA_046594275.1 Sediminibacterium sp. | reverse complement strand
GCTTCTTTGTTCCGTCCTTCCGGCGTGGTAGTGTTCATGATATTATAAATACGCTTATTGTCTATTAAAAATACAGCAATGGCCAGTATTTCATTTTGACTGGTTCTGGCTGTTCTTACAAAACATTGGTCATTTTTGTGCAATGACTGGCATAGCTGTGAGAAATTCGCATAATCCTTTTCGCGTACATGTTTCATTCTTTCTTTGTAGCATGTATGATACATGGATATGCCGTCCGTAACATCACCTTCCGTATAGATAAGGGATTCATTTGCAGACTTGCGGATATTTTCTTTTAAGTTGCTTTTGTAATGCGATGTAATAAGATCATATCCTGGTGACAGGTCGATCACAAAATTATTTCGGGGAATGACTGGAATCAGTTGCTGAATGCCCGTGTTTGAAAAATTAAAATGGATATCTCCCAATGCAATGAACCTGTAAACAAGTTTTAATATTCTTGAAAGATCAGGATATGAAACTTCTCCAATTAACCCAAGCTGCTGTATAAATGGCGGTGTGTATCCATACCGTATGCGGAGTTTTCTTTTCCATGGCAATGCCATTACAGCAGTATAATCATCTGCCACTACACCATGCCAGTTCTCTGCCATCGCAGTAAGATATTCCGTGGATGAATAGATCAGCCCGTTAGCGTTTTCTGCAACACAACGATCCCATTTAGTTTTATCAATGTGCTGTGAGGACAGTATTTTGATCGATCTTTTCATTCCCATGAAAAATACTGCAATATTTGTTCCGCTAAAAGATTTATTTGCCTTTGCCAGACAGGATAATGCGTAAAGTGTGCATCATAATCTTGAAATCCAGCAGGAGGGAGGCGTTTTCAATATAGATCAGGTCGTATTCCATTCTTTCTGTCATCTCATCAATACTGGATGCGTAACCAAACTGTACCATTCCCCAGGATGTGAGTCCTGGCTTAGCTTTAAGCAAGTAACGGTAATAAGGGGTTTTCTGCATTATCTGGTCTATGTATTGTTTTCTTTCCGGCCTGGGGCCTACCAGGCTCATATCGCCTCTAATAATGTTCCATAACTGTGGCAGTTCATCCAGCCGCCATTTGCGCATAATCCGGCCCCAGCGGGTAATGCGCTGGTCATGATCACTTGATAAAGCGGGCCCGTTCTTTTCCGCATCGGCCACCATGCTCCTGAATTTGTAAATGGTGAATGGTTTACCCTTGTACCCAATCCGTTCCTGGCTATATATGATCTTTCCTTCTGAAGAGAGCCAGGTTCTTATGGCTATGAACAATAGCGCCGGGCTTAAAACAACGATACTAAATATGGATAATAAGAGGTCAATCAGTCTTTTTACATTTTGCTCCCTGGGCGATAATGCACTGCTTTGTATGTCTATAAGCATGGCTCCCAGTACATTATTGGTCTTTACAGAGCCCGCCAGTATATCCAGTGTATCGGGAACCAGTTTGATGTCTACATCTTTTTCGGCCAGTTGGTTCACCAGATCTTCGGTTATATGATTCTGTTTTTTATCCAGGGCCAGTATCACTTTTTCAATATGATACTGATCGATGACTTCGTTCAGTTTTGCAACCGTACCCAGGTTAGGTATCCATTTACTGAGCCCGTTCTTCGAATCATCATTCACCGTAATAAACCCCAATGTTTTAAAACCGAGGTACCTGAAATTTTTATTCAGTTCTTTATAGAGTTTAACGGCATGGGCATTGTTGCCTACAATCAGGGTATTAAAAAAAATATCCCCTTTGATCAGCGATTTTTTCACACGCTCAAGCAGAAAGCTTCTTCCCGAAAAAATAAAAATGAACTGCAGCAGGAAATACACCAGGAAAGCGCTGATACTGTTGATGCCATGATTAATGGGTATGGCCAGCAATAGCATAATACCGATAAAAGTGTAAATAAGAGTAGACGTTAATTCATTTAGCCTTGATTTTTCATACAAAGACCTGTGGTAACTGCCCGCAAAAGCATATAACAGTACCCATCCGGCAGACAGCAGGAGTGACTGAAACAGAATGTGCTGGGCGCTATCGGTAGACTGGACTGAATTTATAAAAAGAAGATGGGTAATTACAGAAAAAATGTAATCGTTGATGATGTACCAACTGATATTCTTTTTTCGGTCGCGCATAAGCGTTACACAAGAATGCTCGTGTTATTGATTTTGTTTAATATCTGGTGTGCCACTTCCAAAGCCAGGAAGCCATCTATTTCGCTGACTATGGTTGGTTTATTATGCAGGATTGAGTCTACAAAAGACTCCAGTTCTAGTTTGATAGCATTCAGCGGTAGTATAACGGGATTGGCAATGGCAATGGTTTTTTTGCCATTGGGCGTTTCAATATCAAAAGAGAATACATTGGTATCATCCGGTTGTTTGAGCTTGATGATCTCAGTCTTCTTTTCGAGGAAATCGATGCCCAGGTAAGCATCTTTCTGGAAAAGCCGCATCTTACGCATCTTTTTCATGCTGATGCGGCTACTGGTCAGGTTGGCTACGCAGCCATTATTGAATTCTATCCTTACGTTGGCGATATCAGGGGTATCTGTCATAACCGTTACCCCACTGGCCGAAATATTTTTTACATCACTTTTTACCAGGCTGAGAATGATATCGATATCATGTATCATCAGGTCAAGTATCACACTCACTTCGGTTCCTCTTGGATTGAACTGGGCAAGCCTGTGAACTTCAATGAACATTGGGTTCAGGTTCATGTCTTTGATGGCCAGGTAGGCAGGATTGAAACGTTCCACATGGCCCACCTGCATTTTGATATTGGCTTCCCGCACCATGCTTACCAGGTCGCGGCCCTCCTGTATGGTATGTGCCAGTGGTTTC
>JBKJPR010000147.1:0-2768 GCA_046594275.1 Sediminibacterium sp. | reverse complement strand
AAGACCATCATTCTCAACCAGGCCAAACCTACGGTGATCCCCGAATTATACAGTTACGATAATTCGGTAGATGGTTTCAGTTATGTATACCAGAAAATGATCAAAAAAGATCAATCTACGGTGGGTTACCTGTTTGTGGTCATCAAATCAAAACGGTATAAAAGCGAGGCTTTGTATCCCGAGCTGTTCACGCAGGTGCAGGATATTGCTTCGGACCTTAACACCAATTATGCCTATGCTGTGTATAACCGGGGCAGGATCATCAATCATTTTAATACCTACAGCTTCCCTTCTCAGTTAGATAAAAACCAGATACCCCGGTTTGAGCTGTTCTCCTATAAATATGTGGGGGATTACAGTGAGCTATGGTTTAACAGCAGCAATAATAAACAGGTATTGGTAGTGAAACGGAATACCTGGCTGATAGAAGCGGTGACTTTATTTGCCTACCTGTTCTGCTCTTTCCTCTTTATCATCTTATTGTTCCATTTGGGAAACTACCTGTTGCTGGCACGCTTCAAATGGAAGGCGCTGCGAAAAATGCTCCGGTTGAATATCCGTTCTCAGATACAGGCCACCATTATTTTTCTGAGTGTATTTTCTTTTATTGTGATAGCTATAGCCACTATCTCTTTTTTTATCCTGCGTTTCCACCGCAGTAATGAAGAACGGTTGTCAAAATCCATCCAGGTAATGGCTAATGAAGTGAACAGTAAAATGAATTCACTTCAGGCTTTTGATGATGTGCCTGATAATATCGGAGTGAGATCCGAACTGGAAAAGACCATTGCCGAAATATCCGACCTCCATAATGTGGATATCAATTACTACAATCTTTCCGGCAACCTGGTCATTTCCACCCAGCCCTATATTTACAACAAACACCTGCTGAGTACGAAGATGGAGCCACATGCCTACCAGCAATTACAGCAGGGCCAAAGTATCCGACACCTGCAGTCAGAGAAAGTAGGTTCTTTTGAATACCTGAGCATCTATGTTCCCTTGGCAGACGACAGGGGCAATAACTACGCCTACCTCAACATCCCTTATCTCAATTCGCAGAATGAATTGAACCAGGAGATATCCGGTTTCCTGGCAACGCTGATCAACCTGAATGCTTTTATCTTTCTGATAGCAGGTGCGATCGCTTTCTTTTTAACCAGCCGCATCACTGCATCTTTCAGCCTGATCGGTAAAAAGATGCGGGAAATGAATCTTGGGAGGATCAATGAAGAGATACACTGGAACCGGAATGATGAGATCGGTATGCTGGTGGTAGAATATAATAAGATGGTAAAGAAACTGGAGCAGAGCGCCCAGGCGCTGGCACAAAGTGAGCGGGAAGGGGCATGGCGTGAAATGGCCAGGCAGGTGGCCCATGAAATAAAGAATCCGTTAACGCCGATGAAACTGAGTATCCAGTACCTGCAGAAAGCGATTCAGAAAGATGCGCCGAATGTGAAAGAATTATCGGAAAACATGGCGGTAACGTTAATAGAACAGATTGACCAGTTATCCAAGATTGCAGGTGATTTTTCCCAATTTGCCAATATCGGGAATGCCCGGATGGAGAAATTTGATATCACGGAAGTACTGGCCTCGCTGATACGGTTATACGGCGCCAACACCAGGATACAGATTGAGTGGTATAAGGAAGAAGGCAACTATGCGATATACTCCGACAGGGTGCAGATGAATCGTTTGTTTACCAACCTGCTTCTCAATGCCATTGAAGCCAGTGAGGATAAAGAAGCAATGGTAAAAATTGTTATCAACCAAAAAACGGAAGAGGATCACATCCTCATTTCTGTAAAAGATTATTCCGGGGGCATACCCGACAGTGTGAAAGAGAATATTTTTACCCCCAACTTCACCACCAAATCATCAGGAACCGGCCTCGGACTGGCCATCTGCAAAGGCATAGTGGAAAAAGCCAGCGGCCAGATATGGTTTGAGTCTGAAGAAGGGATAGGAGCTACGTTTTTTATAAAGTTGCCCAAAGCAGGGGTTGAACAGAGCAGGGAACAGATGAACAAGGAACAAGGAACGGTGGGGGAAGATTAATATCGAATATCGAACAGGGAATGTCGAACGCCGAAGGAGCAGTACAATATTTCCCCTCCTTTGCCTGCAAAGGAGGGGTGCCCCAGCGAAGCGGAGGGCGGGGAGGAGGGTGGTAAGTTTTACTTTCTTTTTTCTTTTTGCGCACTTACGAACTGCTCAAACTCTGCCAATGAAAAACTACTCAGATTTCTGTCTTTCGTAAGCCCTGCTTTCTGGGCCGCCAGCACCCCAAACCGGCAATCATCAAACCCGTCCACCGAATGTGCATCGGGATCAATGGAAATCAAGACGTTCTTTTCGAGGGCATAATCAATCCAGCGCCAGTCAATATCCAACCGGCGGGGGTGTGCATTCAGTTCAATGACCACCTGGTTGGCAGCACAGGCTTCAATAAGGAGCTTGTGATTTACTGGATAACCATTCCTGCTTAAGAGCAATCTGCCGGTCATATGCCCTAAAATGGCTGTAAAAGGGTTTTCTATGGCTTTTAGAAGGCGCATCATAGCCTTTTCCTCAGTCATTTTAAGATTAGAGTGTACAGAGGCGATTACCAGATCGAAACTGGCCAGCACTTCGGGCCGGTAATCCAGACTCCCATCGTTAAGTATATCGCTTTCAATGCTTTTAAATATCTTAAAGGGGGCGAGGTGGGGGTTCAGTTCATCTATCTGTAGGTGCTGGGCCCGGACCCTGTCTTCGGTGAG
>JBKJPR010000141.1:0-4378 GCA_046594275.1 Sediminibacterium sp. | reverse complement strand
AAAAGTATTCTACAAACTCAACAATGCCTCCTTGCCCGGCCGCAGCAATATTAGTATCAAAAATACCTTTCTGCTTTTTGACAGTACCCGTTCAGTGCATTCTTTAGGAAATTTCCTGTCGGATACCTCCGGGTTGGCACGTATCAAAGCCATCGCAGATGAAAAAAGAAAGTTGGAAGCGTTGATGCGACAGACTACCTTAAAAGAAGTGATCGTAACAGCAAAAATCAAATCGCGGATAGAAGAATTGAATGACAAATATGTAAGCGGGTTATTTGGCAGCCAGAACGCATACCAGTTCAGTGTTATGGATGATCCGTCCAGTCTCGCGTCTTTATCAACATTTGATTACCTGCAAAGCAGGGTTGCGGGATTACAGATCACTAATCCGTTTTCTGGGAAACCAACTGCCAACTGGCGCGGATCTGACGCATCTTTTTTTCTTGATGAAATGCCGGTAGACTCGTGGCAATTGGCAACAATACCGATGAACAGTATAGCTTTAATCAAAGTGTTCCGGCCCCCATTTTTCGGGGCAATGGGCGGTGGTGGTGGTGGCGCCATTGCTGTATATACAAAGAAAGGCGATGACAGGAAAACAATGTTTGCGGGTTTGGATTATACTTTATTACCTGGTTATACACCCATCAAAGAATTTTATTCACCCGACTATGCTGAAAAACAATCTAATTTTTACCATACCGATCTCAGGCGGACGCTGTATTGGAAGTCAAATATCCAAACCGATGGCACTAACAGGAAAGTGAAGATAACTTTTTATAATAATGATATAAGTCACTCGATGCAACTGGTTCTGGAAGGGATTGCTCTGGATGGAAGGATAATTCATCTCAGTAAATTGCTGAAGTAAATAATTTCTAATAACGGAAGGAACCTCAGATGTCTTTTGGGGGGAGGAATGACGAAACAATACGTGACAGAAATAACAGTAGCCTGATGCTTTACTTTTAGACACAGCCTGCTTCGTTCCTCGCAATGATGTTCAGTGTTCGATGTATATTATTTCAAATGCGGGTAGCTTACTACATTTACAATTATGACAGACCGGTTTCCTTTCATACACTCTAAATTACCCGATGTTGGCACCACCATTTTTACGGTGATGAGCCAGTTGGCGGTTGAACATAATGCTGTGAATCTCGGACAGGGATTTCCTGATTTTAATATGAGTGAAGAACTCACATCGCTGGTAGATGCTGCTATGAAGAAGGGCTTCAACCAATACGTGCATATGAACGGATGGCCGCTATTACGTGAGCGACTGGCAGAAAAAGCAGCAAAATTATACGGAGCAGAAATCAACGCAGAAACACAGATCACTGTTACCCCCGGCGGCACATATGCTATCTATACTTCGCTCACAACCGTATTACAGCCCGGTGATGAAGTGATCGTATTTGAACCGGCTTATGACAGTTATATCCCCAATATCGAGATCAATGGCGCCAAAGCTGTACGCATCCCTTTGCAGTTTCCAGCTTATTCTATTCCATGGGATGAGGTGCGTGCCAATGTAAATGCCCGTACAAAGATGATCATGATCAATTCACCGCATAACCCTACGGGAAGTGTACTGCGTGAAAATGATATGATAGCGTTACGCACCATCGTTAAGGATACCGATATCATGATACTGAGTGATGAAGTGTATGAGCACCTGATCTTTGACGATATCCCACACCAGAGCATTCTCCGCTACCCTGATCTGCTGGAAAGAAGTTTTGTTTGTTTCTCTTTCGGCAAGACCTATCACTGCACAGGCTGGAAATTAGGATACTGCATTTCTTCTCCTGCATTGATGAAAGAATTTAGGAAAGTACACCAGTTCAATTGTTTTTCCTGCGACTCGCCCAAGCAGGTGGCCATAGCGGAATATATACAGAACGAAGATGCCTATCTCACACTAGGCTCTTTTCTGCAACAAAAAAGAGATCATTTCAGGCAATTGATGAAAGCCACACCCTTTCAATGCATCCCATCGCACGGAAGTTATTTTGAGTGTTACAGTTATGGCCATTTTTCAGGTGAAGGAGATAAGGACCTGGCTATCCGGCTGACCAAAGAATTCGGTATTGCCACGATACCCGTTTCTGCGTTTTACAAAGATGGAACAGATAATAAGGTACTCCGTTTTTGTTTTGCAAAGAAGGAAGAGACTTTGGAAAAGGCTGTAGAGAAGCTTGTGAGCCTGAATTAAAAAGCTATAAATTCCACCAATAATTAAACTTCAACACAAACGCCCGGTTCTTTACAGAAAAAGGCGCAGGAAAATAATTATCTGTATACACCAGGAACAGGTCGGAAGCGGGTTTGTAACGCCATTGTACCCTTGCATTCACATTTATATTTTTCTGCTGGTCGTTATATTGTAAGTAAGTAGTGATGAACAATTTATTGGTCAGGGTTACATCAATTTTAGGGCCTATTAAAAAGAAAGCAGTATTACCCCAGGGCTTTGGCAGCGCCAGGTGATTGTAACTGGTGCTTATCGCCAGGCTTACATGAGGCTGAAAGCGGTATCCCAGATCGGCATTTACCGAAAAGCGTTTGCCTGCTGAAAAATAACCGCCATAACGGACCGATGTTGAATAGGTAAACAGTTTTTGCGGTTGGGAAATAATGTCAAACCCTACCGTATTCCAGGCATGCTTTGATCCCTTGGCCAGCGAATCCTTACCTGAATTGGTAGGGTCAAATGAACGTAATAATTCTATATAGTCATGCGACACCAGGCCTCCCATACTTATCCGGTTACGGAAAGTGACCAGATATGAAAAACTATGCTGGTCATCGGTGCGCCGCATTTTATCGGTAAAATAGATGGTGGATGTAAAAAAAGGGCCATGACTTAAGATACTTCCTTTTTTAGGAAAAAAATTCCTGCTTACCAGGGGACTGAATTTAATATAGCCCTGCCTCGGTACATAGCCTGCTTCGGCGCTGTAATTCCTGCCCACATATTCATGCTGCCAGGTAAGATTCCATATACGGCTGTTGTAAGACAATGTCGCTGCATGCACTATATCATTTCCCGTTGTACCGGGACTGAAAGATTGCATAAAAAAAGTTTTGCCGGTCCAGATATTATTGGATGAAGCAAGATTGTATTCCACCCCTATATTGCGGTTATATAAAGAATAAACGGGTTTCGAAGAGTCGCTGCCAGGATGATAATTGAGAGATGTTTTATCAATATAAAGCAAGCCAATAGTGGAACGTTTGAAAACTTTTCGCTGGAGAGAGACAACAGCAAAATTTTGTGCCGGCAATGCTCTGTCGCTTACCTCACCTGTTTGCATATTCATTACACCCAGCCGCCAGCTTTTATCGATTTTGCCACTAAGGCGCGCGCCAAACCTAATGGGAACACCTAACCCGATCCTTCTGGAAAAGAAAGGACGGATATTCGCATTGCCGAAATTGGAAAACAGATCGTTGTTTTCGAGGAAGAATTGTCTTCTTTCCGGAAAAAATAATTCAAAACGGTCCAGGTTGGTTACCTGTTTATCCACTTCCACCTGAGAAAAATCAGGGTGAATGGTAAGATCAAGGTTCATGGAAGAAGTAACCGATATTTTTGCATCTAACCCGACATCTGTTTTATATGCACTGTTTTTTCCGCTGGTATAATCTTTCGATACACCACTGAGTACATACGGAATAAGGGATACATTAGGCCCCTGTGCAGGAGGTGGTTCATCCCATACCAATACGCCGGTATACGCCAGCGAAGCGGTAGGAAATTGCCGCGGAACCGGCGCCCAGCTCGATTTTTCGGTGGTCTTAAGATCATTCCTGCTGAAGTTGATACCCCATTCTTTGATTCCTTTTTTATAGCGGATGGTTTTAAAAGGGATAGCTGCCTCAAATACCCACTTGTCATCATCATTTTTTACGGCGGAGGTCCATTTATTATCCCAGTTCAGATCAGCTTTGCCACCTTCATACATGGTACCATCCCATTGCGCACCGGCAGCATTGGCGCCGAAAGTGAATCCATTGGTCTGGTCTTCAAAGGGGTCTATGAAAAAAATAAAATTGTCATTTTTCCCAAAATTAAAATCGCGCCGGAGAGATTCAACCATATTGGCCCCAGGGATCTTTTTATGACAAATTGCTATGATATAAAGCGTACGTTCATCATAACTCATACGAACTTCAGTTGGCACAGTAGCAAAACTTGTATCCATGGGTAATACCATGAAAAAATGATTAGCAGGTTCTGCCTGCGCCCAGGCTGCATCATCCATGATCCCATCGATATGGATTACGGAATTTGTTTTATGAATAGGTAAGCGGTAAGAAGCATTTTTCTTTTGTGCAACAGCGTGTTGCATAAGCAGGAGGGAGATGATGA
>JBKJPR010000498.1:0-11985 GCA_046594275.1 Sediminibacterium sp. | reverse complement strand
TTTCTATAGGTTTTCAGGTCAGACGTTTGTATTGCCACTTTATTGTAAAATGGGTTTTACTTAAAACATGATCCGCAAAGATACGATTGACTAAGGAGACCGGATTGCCAGCTATAGTCCATTGTCGCCTCATATCCTAAATACAGGCTGGTCAACAAATCCCGCTTTTCATGGCAGATGTTGAAAACTTGCCTTCCATCCATAACCCGTTTTGGATAATATTGTTTCGGCAGATGTGCCCTAAAGTGTATTTTTGACGACTTCCAAAGCAAGGGTTACTATGAAACTGACGTATTATGGACATTCCTGTTTCCAGGTAGAGATTAAAGGTAAAAAAATAGTTTTTGACCCTTTTATCACCTATAATGAGCTGGCCAAGGGTATTGATGTGAACGCCATAGAGGCCGATTATATTTTCCTGTCGCATGGCCATACTGATCATATTGCAGATTGTATCAGTATTGCCCGTAGAACCGGTTGTACAGTAGTGGCCAACTATGAAATTCATGAATGGCTCAATAAACAGGGTATTGCCCATACGCACCCTATGAACACCGGCGGCAAATGGGCTTTCGAATTTGGGACGGTAAAATGTGTTGTGGCCCATCACAGCAGCGCTTTACCCGACGGAAGCTATGGGGGCAATCCGATGGGCTTTATTTTCATAACCGATGAAGGCAATTTTTATTATGGCGGGGATACTGCACTTACTATGGATATGCAACTGATTCCCACTTGGGCCCGGCTGAATTTTGCCGTTTTGCCTATTGGTGACAATTTCACAATGGATGTGGCAGACGCTGTGCGCTGTGCAGATTTTATAGAGTGCCAAACAATATTGGGTGTGCATTATAATACATTTGGTTTTATTAAAATAGATAGCGAACAGGCGAAGGCAGATTTTGCAGCTTCGGGAAAAACACTTTTGCTGCCGTCTATCGCTGAAACCATTGACATATAAATTTTAATTAAAAAACCTTTAGGGGTTGGGGGTATTTATGGCGAGAATTATCGGGGTGGCCAATCAAAAAGGAGGCGTGGGTAAAACCACCACTGCTATTAACGTAGCAGCCAGTTTAGCAGTGCTGGAATTTAAAACCCTGCTGGTAGATGCTGATCCCCAGGCTAACAGTACAACCGGGGTTGGCTTCGACCTGCACAATATCACCAACAGCCTATACGACTGCATGGTGAATAATGTACTGGCAGCAGATGTGATATTGAAAAGCGATGTTCCTAACCTGGATATTATTCCTTCACATATTGACCTGGTGGGGGCAGAAATTGAAATGATTAATTCTCCCAACCGCGAGAACGTGCTGAAAGCCATACTGGATGCAGTTCGTGACCGATACGATTTTATCATCATTGATTGTTCCCCTTCATTGGGATTGATCACCGTAAATTCACTCGTGGCTGCAGACAGTGTGATCGTACCCGTACAATGCGAGTTCTTTGCACTGGAAGGCCTGGGGAAATTATTAAATACCATCAAGATTGTTCAGAACCGTCTCAATCCGGAATTACAGATTGAAGGTATTCTGATGACGATGTATGATGGCCGTTTGCGTTTATGCAACCAGGTAGTAAGCGAGGTAAGAAGACATTTTGATGATATGGTATTCGACACCATTGTTCACCGGAATACCAGGCTGAGTGAAGCGCCCAGCGTAGGCAAACCCGTGATCTTATACGATGCCGAAAGCAAAGGCGCTATAAATTATCTCAACCTCGCCAAAGAAATTTTACAGAAAAACGAGATGACGAAAATGTCGAACCAGGAAAGAATTATTGAATAGTCTGAAGTTGAGAGTCTGGAGTTCTTACCAACCTAACTCCTAACTCCCAACTCCTAACTCCTAACTTACTAAAATGTCCAGTCCCAAACAAAATAAAGATCTCATAGGAAAAGGGTTACGTTCTTTGTTGCAGAATATAGATGCGGACCTGAAAACAACCGCCGGCTCTTTAAAGGCCGGTGTGGCGGAACAGGTAACACATACCAACCGCATATCTCTTAACGATATACAGCTCAATCCCAAACAACCGCGGAGGGATTTTGATGAACAGTCGCTGAATGAACTGGCTGCTTCAATCAAACTCCATGATATCATCCAGCCGCTTACCGTTTCGAAATTAGTGAATGGGAAATACCAGTTGATTGCTGGTGAACGCCGCTTCCGTGCCGCTACCATTGCCGGCTTGAAAGATGTACCGGCCTATATACGCCAGGCAAATGACCAGCAGTTATTAGAACTGGCATTATTGGAAAACCTGCAGCGTGAGGACCTGAATGCAGTAGAAATTGCCATCAGCTACAAACGCATGATGGAAGAATTAAGTTACACACAGGAGCAGGTAGCCGAAAGAATGGGCAAAGAGAGAAGTACAGTAACCAATTATATCCGTTTATTGAAATTGCCACCCGATATACAACTCGCTGTACGCAATGGCAGCCTAAGTATGGGCCATGCAAGAGCGCTGGTGAATATTAATACAATAGACAAACAATTGTTTGTATATAAAGAGATCCAGCAAAAGGGTCTGAGTGTGCGGCAAACAGAAGAACTGGTGCGCCAGATGTATAAGGCCGAAAATGCGGGCGCTGTTAAATCTTCCGTAAAGTCGGAACTGCCTGCCGCTTACAAAAGAATTGAGGATAATTTAGCCTCTCATTTCGCAACCAAAGTAAAACTCGCCCATAATAAAAAAGGCTACGGCAGCATCACCATCGAATATTATTCCTTAGAAGAATTAAATAAGCTCCTGGATGCGATGAATGTAACAGTGAGTTAATGTTTCATGAAATTATACAGGCTCTTCATATTAGTTTTGGTTTGTGTGGGATACGCTGGTATTGTATGGGCACAGGACGATAAGAAAACTGGGTCCATCAATAGGGTTTCCCCGGTAAAAAAAGACACTTTACGTAAGGATACAACCACCGCTCCGGTAAAAAAAGATACGATTGTTAAACACGATCCCAGGATCGCAACCAAACGCTCCGCCATTTTACCCGGCTGGGGGCAGGCCTATAATAAAGAATATTGGAAAATACCAATCGTATATGGTATCATATCAATACCTACGGTTCTGTACTTTTATAACAACAGCTATTATAAGAAAACCAAATTCGCTTATGAAGCCAGGTTTAAGCAAGCCAATAGAGACAGCAGTGATGTTCCGTTTATAGACGATCAATTAAAGACCCTTGATATTGCCTCCTTACAGAGTTACCGCAACTCTTTTCGCCGCGACAGGGATTATGCCATACTCTGGTTCTTACTGGCCTGGGGATTGCAGGTGGCAGATGCTACCGTGTTTGCCCACCTGAAACAATTCGATGTAAGCAATGATCTTTCAATGGAACTCAAACCCACGTTCAACCCCCTAACGAAAGGTCCTGCCCTCAGTCTGACACTGAGCCTCAAAAATCCTTCACAAAAGCGCGCCTTTAGCCGTTGATGGTAATTCGAATTAGTTTTACTTTGATTAACAAATTGCAACCGATAACCATTAACCGCTAACAACCACAAACTACAAACCCTAACCCCAAACTATGAAAATTGCTTTAATCGGTTACGGCAAAATGGGACAGGCTATTGAAGCCATCGCCCTTGGAAAAGGACACGAGATTGTTCTGAAGATTGATATCAATAATGCTGTTGAATTTTCAAAAGAAAATATAACAAAAGCAGATGTGGCCATTGAATTCACCGGCCCACACAGTGCTTTTGATAACGTTATAAAATGCCTGGAATTCGGCATACCTGTTGTTTGTGGTTCAACCGGCTGGCTGGATAAGTGGGCAGAAGTAAAAGAATATTGTAAAAAAAACGATGGAACATTGGTGTATGCCAGCAACTACAGTATTGGTGTGAATTTATTTTTCGTGTTGAATGACTGGCTCGCAAAGCGGATGGGGTCGCACCCTGAATACAATGTGATGATGGAAGAGATACATCATACACAAAAAAAAGATGCCCCAAGCGGCACCGCAATTACCCTCGCGGAGCAGATATTACAAAATAGTAACGTCAAGAAGAACTGGGTCAATCACCCAACCGAAAATTCCACAGAACTCTCGATTCTTTCAGCAAGAATCGATCCGGCGCCGGGTACCCATAAAATAAAATATACTTCAGCAGTAGATGATATCGAAATCATTCATACCGCACATAACCGTATAGGCTTTGCCGGAGGCGCTGTATTAGCGGCTGAATTTGCTATTGGTAAAAAAGGAATATTTGGAATGAAAGAAGTGCTGGGATTATAAAATCTATATGCCGGTCTGAAACAAAATTAACCGAAAGAAATATTGGGATTCGCAAATTCTGTTTCAATAAGAGAAGGGCAGAAGAAAAAGAGGTTAAAGAGTTTTTTTATCTTTCACTTGTCCTTCGCTTATTGAAACCTTACACGCGCACGGATAACTACAGCGCGATAATTGTTCAACCTTGATTCAAATAAATTACCGGTTTATAATTTCTTATTCCTGGCTAAGGATGAATAAATTGAAATCAAAAATATTACAGCTTAATCGACAATCCTGCCTTTAACAATAAGGAATTGGCATTGACCGAAGTACCTGCCAGTTTATAGCCTGTATATGCCGCACCCACTTCAAACACTGCGAATTTAAATCCTGCACCGAATTCGTATAAAAAGTTCTTTTCTGTTGCGCTGTATGTATCATATTTCTGGATAGCCATACCCAGATCGCCATGCAGAAATAAGCCCGCTATGAGGTATTTTCTAAGCCCTAATTTCAGAGGAATAACTTTTAAATGATCGGGTTGTCCACTAATAATAACCCCGTTGACGCGGATGCCGTTTGGGATATTGTAGTTCATTTGACCAATAGAAGCCGTAATGATCGTTTTACCTAAGCCGATACCCGCGCCCAGTTCGTAACCAACCCCGTAGTTCGAAATATTTTTAAAATCGGTATTGGAAGGACTACCATAAGTAAAATTAGCAAAGGCCAGCACTTTAGGCAATTTGGGTAATTGCGCCGATGTTCTTACAATGATTAAATTTGCAGCAACTAAAACAAGGCAAAACCGGATTATCTTTTGCATTTTGAATAATTTATAGTGTTTTAAAATATTTTCAGTTGATTTACATGCTATAAGGTACAACAAAAACCATGCTATCCAAGAAAACACAATATGCATTTAAAGCCCTTACCTTTATGGCTGAGCGCAAAAAAGAAGGGCCTGTATTGATAGCAGAAATTGCAAAAAAGAAAAAAATACCGCTTAAATTCCTGGAGAATATTTTACTGGAACTGAAGAAAGCGGGGCTGTTAGACAGTAAAAAAGGAAAAGGGGGCGGTTATTTTTTCAAGGTAGAGCCCAAAGATATCCGCTTGGCACAGGTTATGCGGCTGATTGAAGGGCCGATCGCATTATTACCCTGTGTAAGCCTTAACTTTTATGAACGTTGCAAGGATTGTGATGAAAAAAAATGCGGCCTGAAAAGAGTAATGATACAGGTCAGGGATAGCACACTTTTGATATTGGAGCATAAAACAGTATCTGACCTCACCACTATAAAATAAATCAATTATTAACCCTTACGAGAATCAAAAAAACGGATGTATGAAAAAAATCATTATTGTATTACTCTGCCTACCCATGTTTGCAGGCGCACAAAGCCTCATCGGCGGAAAAAATATTGTTAGATGGAACCTCGGTTCCCTCGCATTCCGGAATTATCATTTTACTTATGAGAGAAGCCTTACCAAACGTCTTTCGTTATCGCTCAGCTACCGCACCATGTCAAAAGGCAATGTTCCTTTTCAGAGCCAGCTTGAAAAAGCCATCGAAAGCAGTGATATCAACTTCGGCAAGTTCCAGATGGGCAATACCGCCTGGACGGTTGAGGGCCGCTTTTACCTGGGCCTTGGCAGGATGAGAGGTTTTTACCTTGCCCCCTACCTCCGTTTTGCTAATTTTGATATTAGCGCTCCTGTAAAATATACCGTTACAAGTGGCCCTGGCGCGGGCGCCTCCAAGGAAGCAGATTTTGTAGGTAACATTAAATCTACCAGTCCCGGGTTAATGCTCGGCTGGCAGTTCCAACTCGCTACCAAAATAGTAATGGATATCCAGCTTATAGGAGGCCATTATGGAAGCAGTAGCGGTAACCTGAATTTCGCTGCCACCCTAACCACACAGGAACAGGATGCTTTAAGGCAAAGCCTTGCCAATATTAAACCGGACCCTTTTAAATTTACTTATAATGTAAATGCAAATGGTGCCCAGATCAAAACGGATGGCCCATGGGCAGGGATACGTGGGGCGAATATTGGGATAGGGTTTAGGTTTTAATAAGTAGCAAGGAATTAACCTAATAATAATAAAGGCACCATGTTGAGAAACGCAGCATGATGCCTTTTTTTTATGCCCATACGGATCAATTAATACTACCCGGTGGAATGTGATTAATTTTTTGTTTAAAAACCCAGTTTAAATATAAAATGTACTATATTTCTATTTAATACGGATTGATTTTCGGTAGAATTTAATCATTTATCGGTAAAACTATTTTTTAAAAAACCAAAAAAACTAATTGTAAATGAACAAAAAAATCAACATTGCCAAAATGGTGATGGTGTTAACCTTGTTTCTGGGTCTGGGTTCTGAGGTAATAGCACAAGGCCGGCAAATTACCGGTACTGTGGCAGATGCCAAAGGCCAGGCGTTACAGGGGGTTTCGATTTCAATCGTCGGAACCAACACCTTTACCACTTCCGATGCCAACGGAAAATTTCTAATTACTACAAAAAAAACAGGCGACGAAATACTATTCGCCTATGTGGGTTTTCTTTCTAAAAGAGTTGCCCCCGGTTCAAGAAATTCACTCTCGGTAAACCTTACCGAAGACGAAAGCCAGTCAAGTGAAGTAGTTGTAACAGGTTATAGCGCTCAACGTAAAAAAGACATTACAGGTGCGGTAACAGTGATTAATGCAAAAACACTAACTTCCTTACCTGCTGCTTCTGTTACCCAAATGTTACAGGGACGTGCGGCGGGTGTGAATGTTGGAAATGACAACTCACCCGGTGGTGGTACTATGGTCCGGATTCGCGGATTTGGAACCATTAACAACAACAGCCCATTGTTTATTATTGATGGAGTTCCTACACAGGGAACATTGAACCAGATCAACCCAAATGATATTGAAACCATGCAGGTGTTGAAAGATGCCTCTTCAGCTTCCATTTATGGGTCAAGGGCCTCCAACGGGGTAGTGATCATTACTACGAAAAAAGGAAAAACAGGCGAATCAAATATTACATTTGATTATTACACGGGTACACAAAGACCGGGTAAAATGCTTGACCTCCTGAATACAAAAGAACTCGGAGAATACCTGTACCGCGCTGCCTTAGGTGCGGGCAGTAACCCTTCTGTTGCTTCTCCTTCGGCCCAATACCGTTTTGGGCCCAATGGTGAGCAAACCATTGCTGATTATATTTATCCGAATGTCTTTGGTTCTCTACCAGCCAACTTTACTTACACCAATGACATTGCCGATCCAAATTTGGGAAAAACTGCTTTTAATTTCACACAGGCAAATAAGGAAGGAACGGACTGGCAACGTGTTATTTTTGCCCCGGCAACTATTTCCAATTATCAATTGGGTGCTACAGGGGGCGGTAAAACGGGTAAGTATGCCATCTCAGGTAATTACTTCACCCAAAATGGTATTTTAAGGTATACCAAATACAAACGTTACTCTATAAGGGCTAATACGGAATTTACCAAAGGCATTTTTACTTTTGGCGAGAACCTTACCTTCTCTTATGATGAAAGACAGGGTATTTCTAATAACAACGAATCCAATCCTATTATGTTTGCCATTCGTGTGCATCCAATCATTCCAGTATTTGATGTTACCGGTGGCCCGCCTGAATTGGGTGGAACTAATACCTCACCCTTTAATGGTTTCGCCGGCAGCCGGGGCGTGAACCTCGGGAATGCGCCTAACCCCCTGGCCAGGCTATACAGGGAAAAGGATAATATTACCAGAGGCCTTCACATTTTCGGCAATGCCTTTATGGAATTACAGCTTACAAAAAACCTCAAAGCCAGAACAAGCCTGGGTATTGAAATTAACCAGTTCAACAGGTCTGAATATTTCCACCGGGATATTGAAGCTGCTGAACCCAGAAATGCCAATAGTTTAAATGTTTTCAATAATACTGACAGGTCTGTAACCTGGTTTAATACGCTGAACTATAATAAAGCTTTTGGTAACCATACTGTCAATGTCCTGGTGGGAACAGAAGCCGTTACTACCAATGCAAACGGGTCTGTTGCCAGCCGCAGTGGCTTTGCTTTTGATGATATCAGTTACCGGTATCTCGATGCAGGATCGGCCGCTGGTTTAAGCAATGGTGGTGGAGGCGCCGTGAAAACAGCTTTATTTTCACAGTTTGGTAAAGTAAACTATGCCTACAACAATATTTACCTGGCAGATTTTACTTTGCGACGCGATGGATCTTCCCTTTTCTCTGCAGCTAACCGTTATGGTATTTTTCCTGCCTTTTCTGCGGGAGTACGTTTAACAGAATTAGGCTTTATGAGAAAATATACCTTCCTGGACGAATTTAAAATCCGTGGGGGCTGGGGCAAAACAGGAAATCAGTTGATACCAAATGTTTACAATGCATATACCCTTTATGGAGCTGACCCTTCCAACAATGCATACGACATTAATGGAACCGGTTCATCCATTGTAAGCGGTTTTGACAATGTTCAGTTCGGCAACCCAAATGGTAAATGGGAAACGACTACATCTACCAATATAGGGTTTGATGCCCTTACAATGAATGGCAAACTTGAGATTGTTTTTGACTGGTACAACCGGATCACATCAGATATGTTGACCCAGATTTCTATTCCAAGAACCATGGGAACCGCAACTATTCCCTATACCAATATTGGAGAAATGCAGAACAGGGGCTATGACCTGGGTATCACGTATAGAAATAAAACAGGCAATTTCCGTTACCAGGTCGGTTTCAACATTGGCCATTATAAAAATGAAGTATTGAAACTTAATGATGATCCGAATGCAACAATTTTCGGCTTCAGCACACGCCTTCCGGCCATTTCAGCCACCAGAAAAGGTCTTCCCATTGCCAGCTACTATGGATACATAGTGGATGGTGTGATTAAAGATGCAGCAGAGGCCGGGAAAGCCGCTAAATTCGGTACCTATACACGGGAAGGAACTTTTAATTTCAGGGATATTAACGGAGATGGGGTAATTACCGCAGCTGACAGAACTATTCTGGGCGATCCGCATCCCGATTATACCTATGGTATCAATGTCAATCTGGGATACAAAAACTGGGACCTTACCGTGTTTGCACAGGGCTCACAGGGAAACGAGATTTTCAACTACGTAAGATACTGGACCGATTTCAACACTTTTCAGGGCAACCGCTCCAAAGACATTCTGTATAATTCATGGAAACAGCCTGGAGATGTTGCAAAATTACCCCGCCTGAATTCAGGAGATGCCACCAGTCAGCAGATATCCTCTTATTTCATTGAAGATGGATCGTATATGCGGATAAAGAACATCCAGCTTACATATACCATTCCTGCTTCTGTTCTAAGAAAAATAAGGCTTAGTACAGCACAAATCTATATACAGGGGCAGAACCTCTTCACCATCACCAAGTACACTGGACTCGATCCGGATATCAACCTGAGAACTTCGGGAAACAATAACCAGGACATTCATATGGGTATTGATGAGGGCGCTTATCCTGTGGCTAAATCTTACCTGCTGGGTGTGCGTATTGGACTTTGATTAATATGAACATAAATTTTATTAAAATGAAAAAAGTACTTCTTCTCACACTAATAATGGCGGTTGTAGGCAGTTTCTACTCCTGCTCAAAAAGCTTCTTTGATCTGCCACCCCAAGGGCGTGCATCCATTGATCAATTAAGCAATAAAAACGGCGTAACAGCATTGCTGATTGGCGCCTACTCTCTGCTGGATGGCGTTGGCGCCGGTAATACGGGGCGCCAGTCTACTATTTCTAATTATGTATTCGGGGGTATTTCCAGTGACGATGCTGTAAAAGGTACAGATGCCGGCGATCAGCCTGAGCAATCATTCATAGAACAATACAGCTGGCTGGCTGATAATTCCTATTTTCTCGGTAAATTTCAGCATACCTATGATGGTATAGCACGTTGTAATGAAGTAATCCAGATAGCCACCAGCAAGGCCGTGGTTGACATGACCGATGCAGAGAAAACCCAGGTAATAGCTGAGGCCCGTTTTCTGAGGGCACACTATCATTTTGAAGGGAAAAAAATGTGGAACATGATTCCTTATATTGATGAAACGATATATAACAGGGATGATCCGAATTCCACCAAGATTGCCAACAGCACAGATATCTGGCCTAAGATCGAAGCTGACCTTGATTTTGCAGCAAAAAACCTGCCTGCTGTACAGTCACAAAAAGGTAGGGCCTCAAAATGGGCAGCCCTGTCTTATTTAGCAAAAGCCTATGTGTTTCAGAAAAAATGGGCACAGGCCAAACCTTTACTGGAAGATGTATTGAATAACTCCGGCAAAAAACTGGTTGCCAATTACCATGATAATTACAGAACTGTTACCAATAATAATGCAGAATCTATTTTCGAGGTAGAATTCTCTGTTAATGATGGTACAACCGGTAATAATGGCAATGCCGGCGATAACCTGAACTGGCCTTATTCATCTACTGCTCCGGGAAGAGGTTGCTGTGGATTTTATCAGCCTTCGCAAAACCTGGTCAATGCCTTCCAAACCGATGCTGCCGGACTACCCATGATCGGTGCAAGTGCAGATGGATCGGCAGATACTTACAGTAAAGTTGATTTGCCAAATGACCAGGGTATCAATGCAAATACTGCGTTTACACTAGACAAATCTATTCCGGTTGATCCAAGATTAGACTGGACCGTGGGTCGCAGAGGCGTTAGCTTTTTAGATTGGGGCCCGATGCCCGGCGCCAGTTGGATCAGGGATCAGCTCTATGCCGGACCCTATACAGGTAAAAAATGGATGTATTACCTGGGCGAAGAAAGCAGCAGTACACATTCTACCAGCAGGCGTTCTGTAAACAATAATTATCGTTTGTTTAAATTATCGCATGTCATTTTATGGCTGGCAGAATGTGAAGTTGAACTGGGAAATTTGACAACAGCAGAAGCTTTGGTAAACCGGATCCGTAACCGCGCTAAAACAGGTTCTGTGCAGGATGCTACTGTAAACAACAAAGTAGAGCCTTACGCGGTTGGAACATTTCTTATTAAGGGAGCAGAATACGCCAGAAACGCGGTCCGCATGGAAACACGGCTTGAATTTGCCATGGAAGGCCACCGGTTTTTTGACTTGGTTCGCTGGGGTATTGCTGAAAAAGTGCTGAACAGATACGCACAGGAAGAATCAGTACCAGGTACCGAGCCATCTGGCAGAAAGTTCAATAAGCGTACTTACATGGCAGGAAAAATATTTACATCAAAAAATAATTTTTACCCATTGCCACAGGATGAGATTCTGAGTTCACAAAAAGATGGTAAACCAACTTTAGTTCAGAATCCAGGATATTAATTTTTGCAGATTTTCTTTAAAAGAAAGCCAGGACATTTTGTTCTGGCTTTCTTTATTTCATCTCACATGCGTTCATCAATGAAATGCTTTCTGAAGTGTAAATGATGGGGTAATAATATTACCCCATCTTTTACAGATTATTAATTATCAATGCCAATCAAGCGTTGAACGGTTGACTATTTTCAGCAACAGCCATACACTGATTAAAACTGTATGCTGATCTGTGACAATATCAGTCGCAAGAAATATCGGCATACTCCAATTCGGTTTCAATAAGAGAAGGACAGAAGAAAAAGAGGTTAAAGAGTTCTTTCTTTCTTCTTTTCTCTTGTCCTTCTCTTATTGAAAC
>JBKJPR010000350.1:0-2652 GCA_046594275.1 Sediminibacterium sp. | reverse complement strand
CAGTAATTGTTTCTTGCTGGCCACGCTGTACGACATGTTCCGGAAGCCCACAAAATCATGATCCGTTACATCTTTCGGAAAACCGTTGGTAATGATAATGTCGCGGTAACCATCATTGTCAAAATCAGCCACAACGGGCGCCCAGCTCCAGTCGGTTTCTGCCATACCAGCTAAAAAAGAAATTTCACTGAATATGGGTGGGCCTATGGAATCGTTCTGCCCCACCCGCGGGCCCTGGTTCAGTTGTAAAGTATTGCGTACATACTGGTATCCATACCCAAAATAATCGCTGTTCTGGTAGGTTTGATAACTGTTGGGATTCAGCATCATTTTTTTCCGGTAATTATCTTCCGGGTCCATATCCAGCACCACCACATCTGCCAGCCCATCGTTATTGATATCGATCACATCATTGCCCATGGCATTGGCCGATGTGTGTTTGAAATAGGTGGTCATCTGGTTGCTAAACGTACCATCGTGGTTATTGATCCATAACAGGTCGTTGGAGAGATAATCATTGGTTACATATATATCTTTCCAGCCATCTTTATTTATATCTGCAACCGTAGCCGCGTGCCCATATCCATCGATCATGATACCGGCTTCTTTTGAAACATTCGTAAATACCGGATGTTTCAGTTCTGCGTTCCAGTCGTTACGGTATAATTTGTCTGTGCTGGGATGGCTTCCATCCTTCATAGCGGGACGAAAACGGTTAGGAAAATCGCCTTTGATGATCTCATTGACAACGATGTACACATCGAGGTCGCCATCATTATCATAATCAAAAAAAGTAGACTGTGTACAATGACTGGTATCTGCCAAACCATATTCTGAAGCTTTCTCGGTAAAATGGGGAATACCCGCCCGGTCATTGCCGTCATTAATATACAACAGGTTCTTACGCGCATTGGAATCTCCCAACAGGGTGGTGGATACATAAATATCCTGCCAGCCATCGTTATTAATATCTACAACGGCCACACCACGGCTCCACCTGCCACTGCCTGATACACGGGCCTTTTCGGTAATATCTTCAAATACAAAACCGCCTTTATTAAGGTATAGTTTATTGGAAACTAGGTTACCGGTAAAATAAAGATCCTGTAAACCATCGTTATTAAAATCGCCAACACCTACACCTCCGCCATTATATACATTCTCAAAATCGAGAACGTTAACAGAATCTGTTTCTATAATGGTATTATTAAAATGGATGCCCGAATGATCAGAAGAAATGGTAATGAATTTAGCCGGCCGCGAAGAACAGGAACACAGCACTGCAACAGCAAGCAGGTAGACAGCAGTTTTGAACATAACACAAATTTATCGCCTTATTCGATTTGAAATGCAGTAAAAATCGAAGAATATAACAAAAAAAAGAGGTAGGTGTTTAGCCTACCTCTTTTTAATAAGTATATATTTTCTATCAGCAATTAATAGCCAGGATTCTGAGTAAGCGTGGCTTTACCACCTGCGGAACTCTGGTCAATCTGTGCCTGCGGAATCGGGAAATAGTTACTGGTTGCTTTCACCGTTACCCCTTTCAGAAATGCACGTAAAGTTGATTCGTAATTTACATACGCCTGTAATAGGGTTTGTGTATCGCCCCATCTTGTTATGTCGAAAAACCGGTGTCCTTCCATAGCCAGTTCCAGTTTTCTTTCAAACTTAACAATCTTTCGTGCAGATGCCTGGTCTGTAAAAGCAAGATAAAGCCCGATCTTATAATTAGCGGCATTGCTGCCGTCTGCTTTTTTTACAAAGCCAGCAGGATTTGCCGCCCTGTCACGGATCATATTAACATAGATAAGCGCCTGTGGCAAACTACCCGCTTCTACCTCGGCCTCTGCTGCCCAAAGGATCACATCGGCTAAACGGATCAGTGTATAGTTGTTAGCAGTTACACCGGAGGTCCAGAACGACTTATCGGTTAATACTCCTTCCTGTGACTTTTTATAAGTATTTTTAATTGGTGCATACGGACCGGAATATGATTGGTCACGTATCCACTGCTGGCCGGGGTGAGGACCCCAGTCGCGGTAAGGAATACCTCTTCTGCCCACTGTCCAGTCTAACCTTGGATCTAAAGAACCAGTTTCAGGCGTAAATGGATCTATACTCAGCAAGCCATCATCACTTTTTACGACCCGGATCACATTATATCCACCAGTGGGAAAGTTATTATCTACACTGATAGGCAAGCCGGTTACCGCATCTGTCTGGAATGAGTTAACGAGATCCTGGGTAGGCTGGTAAAAACCGCAGCAACCACCCGGGCCACCGGTGTAAGGGAAGTTCAATACATCGCCCCACCCGCCATTGTCGCCGTTGGCGCCATCATTTACTGAATACTGAACCGAGAAAACAGCTTCAGGGCTGTTCTTGGTATCCGCATCAAAAGACGCATCAAAGCGTGGATTCAGTGCATATTTAACACCCTTTGAATTTTTACCATTGGCAATAACTGCTGCCAGTATTGGTTTTGCTCCAGCAAAATCTTTACGGAACATTTTTACTTTAGCAAGGTAAGCGCCAGCGGCCCATTTATTGGCCCTGCCGATCTTATCCTGTGTTTCCGGTAAGTTATCATACGCACTCTGGAAATCAGCTTCAATATTCGGCCAGATATCAACTGTATTAACTGGTTTC
>JBKJPR010000330.1:0-4417 GCA_046594275.1 Sediminibacterium sp. | reverse complement strand
TTTCTTTGGGAATGGTTTCTCCCTGCATCATCATAAAAATGCCCCAGTCGCCCGCTTCGGTCATCGCATCTTTGAATTCGCCGCCGATGCCATCCGCCCCTGCCCTTCTGCGACCCGCGCTGTAATGAACCATATAACCACGTAGAAAATCTGTCTCCTGTTTATATACATTCCGGAAATTAGGCATCATAGCGGCAGTGGGTTTTCTGCCGTAATAATATTTGTCTTGTGGGCCATCATAGGATGCTGTAATACTTCCCCGGTAATTATGAAAAGCCACATATTTACCCAGCAACCCGTTATCATTCCCTAATCCATTAGGGAAACGTTGGGAAGTAGAATTGAGCAAGATCAGGTTGGTATTTAAACAGGCTGCATTCACAAAAATGATGCGGGCAAAAAATTCGGTGGCTTTTTTTGTTTCGGAATCTATCACCCGCACCCCCACCGCTTTCTGTTTGGCTTCATCATAAATAATAGAATGAACCACAGAATGGGTGCGCATGGTAAGGTTACCTGTTTTCTGCGCCCAGGGAATGGTGGTGGAATTAGAACTGAAATAGCCGCCAAACGGGCAACCTCTTTCACAAAGGCTCCGTGCCTGGCATTGGGTGCGGCCCTGTTGTATATGTATGTCGCGGGGTTCGGTAAGATGCGCGCAACGGCCCTGCACTACATGGCGGTCTTTGTACTTTGCCATGATCTTTTGTTGCAGCTCTTTTTCTACGCAGTTCATTTCCCAGGCCGGCAGGAAGTCGCCATCGGGCAAGGTCTCCAGGCCATCTTTATTTCCACTGATCCCCGCAAATCTTTCTACATGTGTATACCAGGGTGCAATATCATCGTAACGAATGGGCCAGTCCACTGCATAACCATCACGTGCCGGTCCTTCGAAATCATATTTACTCCAGCGCTGTGTTTGTCTTGCCCACAATAAAGATTTACCGCCTACCTGGTAACCCCGTATCCAGTCGAATGGTTTTTCCTGAACATAAGGATGTTCTTTATCCTTCACAAAAAAATGTTCACTGGCTTCGCTATAAGCATAACATCTGTTCAGGATGGGATTTTCTTTGGCAATGGGAGGAGGCACCTGGCCGCGATGCGGGAAGTCCCAGGGGTTTTTAGTGGCAGTGGGATAGTCTTTAATATGCACTACATCTTTACCACGTTCCAGTAACAGGGTCTTCATTCCATGATCACATAATTCTTTTGCCGACCAACCGCCGCTGATACCTGATCCAATGACGATAGCGTCAAAAGTATTTTTAGAAGTATTGGCTGTAGGGATACCGGCCCGTGAAGAGTCTGTTGGCATAGCAAGTCAGTTTGTGGTAAGCGGATTTTGAAGTTACACATTTTAAGAATACAAAGAGCAAGGAACAGATGAACAAGGAACAGACGAACAAGGAACAGATGAAGTGAGGTGTCAAAGATCCCTCGTGCATCAGGCTTTGCGCTTCTACGGCAACCCGGCAAAATTATTATGCGTATCCTTTTTATATAATTTTCTTATGAACATCTCCTGCCTTTTCCAGTTTATCGTAATAGGGGTTATCAAAGCATATACACAAACAAATGTTAGTTTACCAGCTACCGATACTATACCAGAATAGCAGGGTATCTTATACAATTATTACCAAGAACACAAACCCAAACCCTGGAAAGAATATTTACTGGAATGAATAATGATCTTTATTGCGGTTATGCTTAGCTTTATTGCTGAGAATATCCAAGAAAATCTTTCCGACAAAGAAAAAGAAAAACAATGCCCACCGGAGAAGGAGCAGGTCATGGTATATCATTAAGTTATGATATTATTACAAAGGGGCATGGTGGAGAGTTGAAAGTTGAAACAAAAGATGGGCATGGCTCAGAATTTACCATAAGCCTTTCTGCTTAATCATAAATATGTGGAAAATAGTCATATCAACCCTTGTTTATCTGTTGGTGTTAATTATCCCTGCTGTTGCACAAAATAGTAATACTGATCAAAGGGATACTGCAAAAGTGAGGCAGTTGATAGGGCAGGCAGAGATGTATCGGTTTACAAAACCTGATTCCTGCTTACCAGTTGCACAGAAAGCCCTTGAACTTGCGCAATCGCTTAAATACAGAAAAGGGGAAGGATTGGCACATCTTACATTTGGCGAATACCATCGGGTTAGTGGAAATTTTCCTGAATCACTCGAACATTTATTTGCCGCATTGCGAATTAGCCGGGAAATTAATGACGATGCAATAGAAGGTAAAAGCCTGACCTATATAGGTATTGCTTATATAGGCCTGAAAGAATTTAGAACAGCCCTGAACTATCTTTTCCAGGCAAATGAAATAAATAAGAATCGTCGGGAAATTAATATAACTGCGTTTGGTTTAACCAATATCGGCGTCGCATATCAGCAATTGGGCATCTTTGACTCCGCTCTCATTTATCAAAAAATGGCTTGGCAAGTTGGAAAGAGTATGCCAATAAAGGCAGGAATAGCTTTTATGCTCCGAGAAACCGGAATAACACATGAACTGCAACATAATTACGATAGTGCTTTTTACTATTATCGTTATGCCTTGACAATTTCAAATGATGTTCTCAATGTAGGCCGAATTTACAGCAGGATGGCAATGCTAAACGAGCAACTGCATAAACCTGATTCAACCCTTCATTATGCACGGCTTGCTTTGTACCACGGCAAACTTTCTTTACAAAAGTTAACGATGTTGGAAGCAACCAGTACACTGATCCGCTATTTTATGGGGGAAAAAAAATTGGATAGTGTAATTAAATATCAGGAAATAAACATGACTCTTCAGGATAGTTTGTTTGGACGTGAGCAGCTACGAAAGCTCCAGTTATTAGCAATTGAAGAACAGAAAAGAGTGTACGATGCAGAACAAGCCCAACAACAAATTGAACAGGGAGAAACCGAATACCGAAACAGAATTCGGATTTATATCCTCCTTGGTATTTTAACAATGTTGCTTCTGCTTGGGTTTATCTTATACCGCAATAATCGTAGAAAGCAAATTGCAAATCAACTTTTGGAAAAGCAGAAAAATGAAACCGAAAAAACGCTTAAAGAGTTACGAGATACACAAACTCAACTAATCCAATCAGAAAAAATGGCCAGCCTTGGCGAACTCACCGCAGGCATTGCTCATGAAATTCAAAACCCCTTAAACTTCGTTAATAATTTCAGTGAAGTGAGCGGCGAGTTGATAAAGGAAATGGTTGATGAAGTTGATAAGGGAAATACAGAAGTAGTGAAAGCCATTGCAAATGATTTGGTGCAGAACCTGGAAAAAATAAATCATCATGGACAGCGGGCATCGGCCATTGTAAAAGGTATGCTGCAGCACAGCCGCAGCAGCAGTGGTGTAAAAGTACCCACCGATATTAATGCCTTGTGTGATGAATACCTGCGTCTCTCCTATCATGGTTTAAGGGCAAAAGACAAATCTTTCAATGCCACCATGAAAACGGATTTTGATGATTCCATTGGCAACATCAATATCATTCAGCAGGATATTGGAAGAGTGGTTTTGAATTTACTCAACAACGCATTTTATGTTGTAGATGAGAAAAAGAAATCAGGAATTGAACCCTATGAACCAACTGTTTCAGTGGGCACAAAAACGATCGGCGATAAAGTGGAGATAAAAATTTCCGATAACGGCAACGGTATTCCTCAAAAAGTATTAGATAAAATCTTTCAACCCTTCTTTACTACCAAACCCACCGGCCAGGGAACCGGATTGGGATTGAGTTTAAGCTATGATATTATTAAAGCACATGGTGGTGAGATAAAGGTGAAAACAGGCGAGGGAGAAGGAACCACATTTATTATTCAGATTCCCTTCTCTGATTAGCAAGGATGAGCCGTGTGTCTGCAATAGTTCCTGTCCTGCCTCCCACAGATAGCCTATAAACCCCTAATGCCTCCTACTGATTCTTCCCCTGTCATTAATGATTCTAAAAACACCTTTGAAATTCTTCCGTCCCATTTCCGTCCGAATTTTAAAAGAAACGGGTAACAAATGGAGAAATACACTATCTGGAGAAGTAATGTAAAAAACAAAAAAAAACTTTACGAGAAAGGGTTTCAGGGTGTATTAAAGCTGTGGAGAGTATCGGGGTCGAACCGACGACCTTCCCAATATGCATCGGGACGCTCTATCTAACTGAGCAAACTAACCCTTCAATGTATTTCCTGCTTTTTTTGTTCTTGATTTCCCTTTCACGTTGAACTGCCTCGATTCGTGTGCTGTAATCTTCGCTGTATTTAATTATCCAGGGTATCCCGGCTTTTGTAGATTTATTTTTGCCGGTATTGTGCTGTTGGATGCGGATTCCGATATTTTCGCAACTGCCCGTATAATATTTATCGAACTTATCTGAGTATAATATGTAGACATGATA
>JBKJPR010000034.1:0-2592 GCA_046594275.1 Sediminibacterium sp. | reverse complement strand
ATTTTCTGCGTGGCTATGCAATTGGAATAGGCGGGGGTAGAGGCTTCTCTTCAAATACGGATGCTATTGGCGACGAGTTACGGGAAAATCTATTGCATCCCCAGGCTGGGAACTGGCATATCAGCAGTTGGATGATGGGAGAAAGCGTTCCTGAAGAACAGAACCATGTTCGCCTGCATGACAACCTGAAAGATAAATACGGCATACCCCAATTGGTGGTGTCCTGCGACTGGAGTGAGAATGATAATAAAATGGTTGCCGATTATATGGAGCAATCAAAAGCAATGTTTGAAGCAGCAGGCTTCGTCAATATAAAAGTAGAGGATACAAAATCGCCGCCTGGTTCTGATATTCATGAAATGGGTGGCCTTCGGATGGGTACTGATCCTGCCACCTCATTGTTGAATAAGTGGAACCAGTTGCATCATTGTAAAAATGTATTTGTAACCGATGGAGCCTGTATGACATCAACGGGAACACAAAACCCTACCCTTTCTTTTATGGTATTAACTGCGCGGGCCGCTGATTATGCAGTAAAAGAACTTAAAAAGGGAAATATTTAACCGATAATTAAAACAAAATGAAAAAAACCATTTCAGTTATTGCATTGATAGTGCTGATCTTATCTGATTGTACAACTGTACTGGCCCAGAAACGATTATACACTGCACCACTTGGGATAGCGCCTTATACATTTCGAAAAAGTTTTCCAAATGGGGTAGCGGCTACATTGGACACGATTAAGAGGATGGGCTTTACCGAAATAGAGGGTGGGGGAGGCCGTATGCAGCCCGAAGAGTATAAAAAGCTGTGCGATGAAAGGGGACTCAGTATCCCTTCATTTGGTACCAGCTACGAAATGGTTAGAGACAAACCGGATTCCGTAGTATGGCGCGCAAGGATATTTGGTTCAAAATATGTGATGGTTTCCTGGATACCGCACAAGACCGGCAGCTTTAATTTTGAAAATGCCCGCAAAGCCGTCGAAGATTTTAATAAAGCGGGGAAGCTGTTAAAAGAAAACGGCCTCACCCTTTGCTACCATGCACACGGGTACGAGTTCCAGCCATACGAACACGGAACGCTGCTCGACTATATCATGAAGAACACGAACCCTGAATATGTTTCTTTTGAGATGGATGTTTTCTGGATCTGGTTCGGTGGCGGCAACCCTGTTTCCTTACTCAAGCAATATGGCAACCGCTGGAAGCTGATGCACCTGAAAGATATGCGCATAGGCACGAAAAAGGATCTTACAGGTCTCACACCTGGTACAAATGATGTGCCGCTCGGAACAGGTGAGATAGATATCCCTGGTATTCTGCGGGCAGCTAAAAAAGTGGGAATCAAACATTATTTCATCGAAGATGAAAGTGATCATGTGATTATACAGGTGCCGCAAAGCATTGCTTACCTTAGAAGTTTGAAAAAGTAGCCATTATTTAAAATTTGGGTAGCTGTTTTTTTAAAAAACTATCCTTTTCATAACTTATTTCCTGTATCTATTAAGTCCCATATCGATAATCATTACAAACAGGCGCAATAATTATTCTATACCACAAGCCAAATAATACCAAATAGACTTTAAAGTTACTTTAATGCTATTTAAGTGGTGAGAGGCGAATAGTCAATGAGTGTGGTTTTATATTTTAACTGGTATTATTTCTCTCTGCGGCTTGCTCTGCGTCTCTGCGCCTCCGCGGTTGGTTTTTTTTACCGCGGAGGCGCAGAGACGCAGAGGTAATACCAAATGGACTTTAAAGTTACCCTAATGCTGTGTGAGCGGGGAAGGGCAAATAGTCGATGTGGGTAGGATTCAGTACTGACTACTCACAATTAAAATGTGGTTTTAAAGTCTAACGGGTATTATTTCTCTCTGCGGGTTGCTCTGCGTCTCTGCGCCTCCGCGGTTGGTTTTTTTACCGCGGAGACGCAGAGGTAATACCAAATGTGTTTTAAAGTTACCCTAATGCTATTTGAGTGGTGAAGGGCGAATAGTGAATGTGGGTAGGATTCAGTACTGACTACTCACAATTAAAATGTGGTTTTAAATTCTAACTGTTATAAGAACAGGCCTATTTCAGGATTGATTTTTTTGCTTTCATTTTTGCAATAACTATTTGGATTAATCCTTTTTTGTTGTGAATGAAGTATTTGAATAGTAGAAAGTCAACAGTCAAATAAGCCCCAAACATCAATAGTCCCACAAAAAAATTGTTTGTCATACAAAATTTTGGTTTAAAAGTATGGGTTAAAGTAATTAGAAATTGTTAAATCGATTTTATATGTCTGGCGTATTACTTTGTACTTTTTTTATTCACTAAACCATGCCCTTTCATCGTCTGCGAAATAAGAGCTGGGGTTTTCACGGTATTTTCAAACAGAATACACCGTATTACTGCTAAATGACTAACCGGCATAGTTTTCGTACATAGTAATTACTTCACTTCCTGCTTTGCACTTATTTCTTTTGGTTTCACTTTACAAAAGCATGCTGTCATAATTATGCCCAGTATCATCTATATTTTTTTATAATAAAAATTCATCCCTTAAAATCCAAAAATGAAAAATCTCAGACTATTCACAACATGT
>JBKJPR010000171.1:0-2753 GCA_046594275.1 Sediminibacterium sp. | reverse complement strand
TAATAATTATAAGAAGGGTGACGGAAATAATATTCTACATAAGGCTCATTAAAAGCCAGCTCGCTTCTCCAAACCAATGTATCCGGTTTTGCCTGGTCCACTACAGAATCCATACCGGCCTGTCCGAAAACATTTTCCAGCCAATACAGGTATTCGCGGTAGTGCACGTTGGCTACTTCGGTCTTATCAATAAAAAATGAGTTAACTGTAATACGGCGTGGAATATTGTTCCAGTCGCCCATTACATCTTCCTGGCTGGCGCCCATGGTAAAAGTACCACCCTGCACAAATACCAGCCCGGGTGCAGTTTGTACATCTTTCGGTTTAGCTACCGAAAAATTGCCCTGGTCCTTATCATTGTAATTCCAGCCGGTGGCGGTTGATTTTTCTTTTTTCTTCTTCAACGCGCTACAAGATGCCACGGAACCTGCCACTGCCAGAAGCAAAACGAAATTTCTGCCTGTTTTCAATAACTGCATTTTCAATAGATTGAATTTGAAATATGGGTTTCTTTAGGATATTCTTTCGATAACGTCTATGCGAATATATAAGATTTCCGGTAATGAATGCCGGGCTTTGTCTGTTAGCAAAAGCCTAATTTTAAACAAGATTATAAATCTGTGCCGCTCGCTGCCTGTATTTTACATCTTACTACAACATGTTTGTATATTTTACTACGATATGAAGCTGAAGGGAATCTTTATGGTATGCTGGCTGTCAGGCTTTTTTTTGCAACAAGGCCTTGCACAGCGTTCCTATGCACCCCATTCGGTTCTTGCAACGGGCAACTGGTATAAGATCGGTATTAAGCAGGAGGGCATCTTTAAAGTGGATGTTAACATGCTGGGTAACCTTGGTATCAGTACTGCGAATCTCAGTTCTGCCTCTATCCGCTTATATGGCAATGGAGGCGGCATGCTGGAAGAGAACAACGCTTTTCCAGGAACAGATGACCTTTTTGAGAACCCTATAGAAGTCATAGATGGGGGCGATGGCCTGTTTAATGGTACCGATTACTTCCTGTTTTATGCCCCTGGTCCGCAAAGATGGGATAAGGACAGCCTGAACCAAAGTTTCAAACACCGGAAGAACCTCTATACAGATACCGTGGTCTATTATATTACGATGGGAGGACCGGGTAAAAGGATCCCCTTGCAATCCTTTACAGGGCCGTCCACAGTTGCAGTCAACAGTTTTAACGAAAGGTATTTTTATGAAAATGACCTGGTCAATTTCCTGAACAGTGGTAAAGAATGGTACGGTGAAGAGTTCAATAATAATCCCGGTGGAAATATAACCCGCTCTTTTACCATAGACTGGCCCGGATTGGCACTCAGTCAGCCCCTGACTTTGGTTTCCAGTCTTGCCAGCCGAAGTGTAGGCGCTACTGCCGGGTTTTCCGTAAAAGTAAACGGGCAGCCGGTGCAAACCGTAAACCTGCCCGGGGTGACCGGTAACTTTTTAGATGCTTTCGGAACGGGTGTGTTGCAACGTAATTCATTCAATGCCACCCAAGCCAGCCTGGGTCTTTCTTTTACCTTCAATCCCTCAGTGAATGGCGCACAGGGCTGGTTGAATTCTTTTGAACTGCATGGGAGAAGGGGGTTGTCTCTGAATGCTGCCAACCCGTTATTCTTCAGGGATTGGGCATCCGTTAAAACGGGTGCGATCGCAGGATATTCAATAGCCAATAGCAGCACCGCCACCCTTGTATGGGAGATCACGGATCCCCTGCAACCCATTAAAATGAATACCGTAAGCAACGCTTCCCAAACGGCTTTCAGCAATGATGCTTCCCGGCTGAGAGAATATATGGCTTTTTCTATGGCCAACCTGTTAACGCCTGTTGCGCTGGGAAAGCAAGCTAACCAGGACCTGCATAGTTCATCAACTGCCGATTTCCTGGTCATTGCCCATCCTTCCTTACTGGCGGAAGCCCAACGGCTTGCCCTGTTTCATATACAGCGGGATGGGTTTAAAACAGTAGTGGTAACTACCGAACAGGTGTACCAGGAGTTTTCAGGGGGGGTGCCTGATCCAGTGGCGTTGAGGGATTTTGTAAAGATGTATTATGATAAAGCCGGTACCGATACTGCTAAACGGCCAAAATACCTGTTATTGTTCGGCAGCGCTTCTTATGACTACCGTTTCCGGATAACCGGGAATGCCAACCTGGTACCGGGTTATGAAAGCAGCGCATCGCTGGATCCACTCACTACCTACACTTCTGATGATTTTTTCGGATTATTAGATGATGGGGATGATATCAATCAAAACAATTCAACTGCCCTGCTGAATATTGGTATCGGGAGGGTACCCGCCCGGAATATCACCGAAGCGAAAACCATGGTAGATAAGATCGTCCGCTACCATGCCAAAGAAAGCTTAGGCGCCTGGCGTAATCAAACGATGTATGTGGCCGATGACCGGGATTTTAACCTGCACCTCACAGATGCGGAAATAGTTTCTGCAGATGCCGGGGCGGTAAATCCTGCATTTAATCAATATAAAATCTATCTTGATGCGTACCCTTTATTAAGCGGTAGCGGGGGCGCCCGGTACCCGGCGGTGAATGATGCGATCGTGAACCAGATCTTTAACGGCACCCTTATATTTAATTACAGCGGCCATGGCAGCTACCAGCGACTTGCAGAAGAAGCGGTGGTAAGCCAGGAGGAACTGAACCGCTTTAATAATCCCAATAAATTACCTCTTTTTATTACAGCCAGTTGTGATTTTGCACCGCATGATGA
>JBKJPR010000067.1:0-8469 GCA_046594275.1 Sediminibacterium sp. | reverse complement strand
TGATGGTTTCTGCCGCCACGATACCCTGTACCACGATAGCAACGCCTAATACCAGTCTGATTAGTCGCATAAAATTCCAACCTGTTAATATTGTTTTCATAATTCGTGTATTTGTTTATTTATTTTTTTTAAAGCTGTCATTTTCATTTACCTGGTTTTTTGTATAAGGTCATCTAATCCGCCGGCATTAACCGCATCGGCTATTCCGTTTTGTTTTAACAACGACACAGCCATTCCGCTACGGTTACCAGTTCCGCAATAAACTACAATAGACTTTGGCATTTCTGTAAACTGCTTAATACGTAGCTGTACCTCGCCTAATGTAATGTTTACAGCATTGGGAAAATGCCCGCTGGTAAACTCTTCCGGTGTTCTTACATCAACTATCGTTCCTTTCCTTATCAGATCTTTCATTTTGTTGCATTTTAATCAATTATTAGTATTTACCTACTCCAGGGTCATCCTGAATGTTTAATTTTGTAAGTGTAGACGGGCAAACGTAATCTGTTGGTGTTATAAATCACATACCTGCCTATCTAAAAAAGAGTTCTTTTGTTAAAATATATATCCCCATAATCAATACAAACCAGCCAAAGGCTTTTTTCAGTTTGTCGCCTGCAATTTTTTTTGAAAGAAATATGCCTGTAAAAATACCCACAATAGCAAAAGCCGTAAAACCGCCTAATAATTTCCAATCAATAATTTCGCTTCCCTGCAAATCTCCAATAAACCCAATCAACGATTTAGCAGCAATAATAAACAAGGAAGTGCCAACTGCCAGTTTCATGGGCATACGGGCAAGTAAAACAAGGGCAGGAATAATGAGGAAGCCACCACCGGCACCTACCAAACCCGTGAGCAAACCGACCACCGATCCTTCCAATAAAATCATGGGATAATTATATTTCATGATTGCATTCTCATCTGGCTCATTTTTCCCTCCTCCCGACCTGATCATACTGGTAGATGCTAATATCATTACTACTGCAAATAGCAACATGATAGCCATAGGTTTTATTATTACCCAAGAGCCTATTGAAAACAAATCATTTGGAATGAAAGGCATCAGCCACATGCGGGTAGCATACACGGCGGCAATGGAGGGTATTCCAAAAATAAAAACCGTTTTGAAATCCACTTTTTTTTGTATGGCGCTTTGCACGCCGCCCACCAATGCGGTAGAGCCAACAATAAACAAGGAATAGGCTGTTGCCAAAACGGGACTAACGCCCATTATATATACCAAAATCGGGACTGTTAAAATTGAACCACCGCTGCCTATCAAACCTAACGAAAGACCAATGAATAATGCTGCAATATATCCCATGACTTCTATCATCATAATGCAAATGTGAAGTCATTTTATTATGAAGACAGTGATATAAGTCACATAGCTACCTCAATCTTTTTTGATCCATTCAATTGAATTTCTGTGGATAACCAGCCATTTTTTTGCTTCCATTTTTTTTAATAACCGACTGATCACTTCTCTGGAAGAATTAAGGTCGTTTGCTATATCCTGGTGTGTCATCTTTAGGTTCGGTCCGAGCTTCTCCACCTGTATTTTTAAATAAAATTCCAGGCGTTCATCCATATTAGTGAAAGCTATTGCATCAATTGTTTTTAATAATTCTTCAAAACGATCCCTGTAAGACGTAATAACAAATTGATACCAGCTTTTATACTTCCTCACCCACTTATCCATATACTCCAGGGGAATGCTTAAGACAGTAGCATCAGTCAACGCTTTTGCCAGCACTTCACTGGTTTCATGCCTGGCAGCACATACCAAAGAAAGGGAACATGCCTGACCCGGATTAAGGTGGTAAAGAAAAAACTCCTTTCCTTCATCATCTTCTCTATACAGCTTCACCAATCCATCTACTACCAGCATGGTTGAACGGATGGTCTGGCCTACTCTGAGCAGCGTTTCACCAGCCTTAACTTCTTTGATAGTAGCATGGGCCATTATTTCTTCATATAGGGCTTCTTCCAGATCAGGAAAAAGATGCTTGATGGTATTTATATTCATATTTGTTTTGTAGAGTAAAGCAAAGCTTCATTTATTTATGTGAATAGGGAGCTAAAAAAATATAAGCGAATATTATTTTTCTTCGTGTTTAAAGGGCTCACTAAGTAATTCATGCGTGGGGCGAAATTTTTATAGTCGTCTCAGCCTTTTGTTTGCATTATCTACCTGTGTTTACATTTTCTTCCCCTGTTTATACACAACCCCGTCTTTCATTACCCATTGCACCTGTTGCAGGCTTTTTATGTTTTTGGTGGGATCTTCTTTTACTGCAATCAGATCAGCAAATGCGCCGGGCCGTATCTCCCCGATATTCCCTTCCTGTTCTAATAATTGGGCGGCATTAATAGTGGCAGTTTGTATGGCCTGTAAAGGGGTAAGTCCCCAGTCAACAAAATATTCAAAATCTTTTGTCTGCGGTAATTTCCAGTCGTAGCCACCGATATCGGTGCCATAAGCAAGTTTTACACCCGCAGCGATGGCTTTTTTAAAAATTCCCGGATATGATTGTTTGAAGTAGAGATTAATGGGGCTACCCGCCTTCGCTCTTCCTTCAGCAACATAATCGTTTACGAAAATGGTAGGGCACCAGAATACGCCCTTAGCCGCCATTAGTTTCATACTCTCTTCATCCATGCCCATTCCATGTTCAATAGAGCTGGCGCCGGCAGTAATGGCCGCAATAATCCCATCCCGTGTCATGGCATGTGCCGCTAATTTTTTTCTGCTCCGCAAAACTTCATCACCAATCGCATTGATCTCCTCAGCCGTAAAGTTTGGAGATGCCCGGTAACTGCCATCGGCCTGTTTATAATAGGCCCGGTCTGCATAGATCTTGATCCAGTCGGCGCCGTGTTCAATTTGTTGACGAACCGCTTTCCTGGCTTCATCTGCACCGGTAATTTCCTGAACACCTTTTGGCATGGTCAGTTCCCATGCATAGTCAGATGATTTTATGGGATAATGCCCCGTTGTATTAATAGCGAGTGTTGAAACAAATAAACGCGGCCCGCTCATCTCGCCATTGTTGATGGCTTTTTTAATATCCACATCTGCAAAGCCGGCGCCTTCCGTTCCCAGATCACGCAAGCTGGTAAATCCGTTTTGAAGGGCAGTTTGGCAACTGCGAACTGCGCGGATGGTTCTGTAAGCAATGGATTCTTTCAATATCTGAACATCATAGTCTTCACTGGTAATATCGCCCTGTAACAGTATATGGGTATGGCAATCAATGAGGCCGGGCAGTACAAAATAATCCGACAGGTCAATCACAGAATCTGCAGTCATAGTACCGCCAATACTTTCAATTTTGTTTCCCCTGATAAAGATGGTTTGTTGAGAAGAAACCTTGCCGCTTCTTACATCTAATAATTTGCCACATTTAATGGCAATGGTTTTTTGGGCGTAAGCAGTTTGTGCCATAAGGCATAGCAGGCAGAAGATAAGATTTCGCATAGCAGGTGATTTAGTTATTCAAGATACACCGAATGGCAATTAAAAAGCCAGCCGACCTTCGGGTTGTTGGTGTATACATCTGGGTGCATAACATTTTTCGGTAAAGAAATCATGAAAGACTATTATCAAAAGCCTCGCACTTGATACTAACCTTTACGGAGACACTTTTTTGGCAGAGTTGCTCAGGCCAAAAGGAATTATGCATCAGCCGAAACAAGCACCCCCAATTTATTGGATACACTCCCCATGCCCTTTCTCATGCCCCGGGAAGGGGCTACCCCTTTATAGACGGGTCGTGTTAGACAAGTATCCAATGCACCGGTAGGGGCTACCCACAGTGGTTTCCAACAGCTTGATGATTGGTTGTTTTAGGTGGGCCAGATTTTTGTAGTATTAACTATTGCTATGCGTGATTGCTCAGGGTAGTCCCTACCGGGACATTTGATATTATTACTATGTTTTGTTGTTACAAAGCTTTTGTCCCTGCCGGGACAATGCAGTGTGCCATACAGTGAAAGAAAAAATATGTTATGCATCCTATGCATCTCTACACACGGGTTGATTTGGTAAAAACAGGGATCTTACTTTTCTTTTACCCAAACTGCATTACTCATGAAAAAAATAATGGCACTCTGCTCTTTTATCTATAAGAAACTGTTTAAAAATAGAATTTGCCTTTACTATTTAGTAGTTGGTCGGGCGACCATGGGTGTTTGGAAGGTTTATTGAGTAATTACTGATCTGCTTGTTTTGTATTGCCGCGACCTTTAGGGCGTGGAATGAAATATTCCCCTTTATTATAGCTGGGACTTCAGTCCCGAGTGGTTTTTGGATGTGAACATACTATGAAATAAATCCACAGACCCGGCGCTAAAGCGCCAGTATAGGATTATCTGTGGTTTTATCTCCACGCCCTAAAGGACGCGGCAAAAAAAATATTTGAGGAAGCTTCTTCAGAATACCCAAAATCAGATGATCAACTAATTTTTAATACGTTATTTGTATAATCATTTTTAAACAGTTTCTAATCGTACTTGTATTATTTAACCGGTTGAAGTACCAGACGCTCCACTGTTGTATTCAATATTTTTGCTTTTGAATAGTATGCGGGAAAATATTGGTCGTTCCCCCATAACTGAAAAAGATTTTTATAAAAAGGACTGGCAGGATCGCCCGACTGGCCAGGTGTATTGATCATAACGGCTTTATCCCAATCACCCGTATCCACTATCAACCTGAAACTCGCGCCGCTAAGCTGGTTGTCTGCTCCGCCGGTTGAGCCTGGTGTATGGCCGTTACCGCCCCGGGGCAGTGGGCCGGGATTCAGTTTCTTTTGCCATTCTTTACTAACTACCGGGGTCAGTTGATGCTCTATGGTAATATGCTTATATGCATCCTGTCCATACTGCCAGGATGCAGGTGTTTTACCCAGCTTGTTTGTCAACTCCGCAACCGCCTGTTCAAAACTTGCTTTTACAAATGCATCTCTTTGTAATGTGGCGCCCGCTCCAAAACCATTTTCAGGATGCTGCAGGCGGTCAATCACTTTTGTGAGTTGCATACTGATCCAGGGTTGGACCTCAGTCGGTATAAACTGTTTGTTGGCATGGAGCATGATCTGTCTTTCCCACATGGCATAGATAGCCGCGGCTACACTATTTTTATCAAGTACAAAATTCCAGTTAAGCAACTGCTGTTTCGCAAAAGAAGTTAGTGAATCTGTGAAAGAAAGGGTTTTCAAAAATGGAACCAATGCCCTTGCGGGAAGGGAATAATAATCCGTTTGCAGCGCTTTCATGTCTTCCATCGTAATGCGTTTGTTTTCAGATAACACCTGGTTTATCCGGTTACCACGGAACGGATCTGCCCAGGTATAGCCCACCGCATCCCAATGCGTATAATCACCCGGTGTTACATTCTGATTGGCTGTGGCAAAAAAACCTTTGGATGGATTAAAGAGATGTGGCCGTTCTTTGATGGGCAGAAAACCCGCCCATTCAAACCGGCCATCGCCAGGGATGGGTACGAGACCGCTGAAATTTTTGCGCACCGGAACAATACCCACCGCCTGCCAACCGATATTTCCTTTCCGGTCGGCCCAGATCATATTTTCACCCGGTATATGGCTATAGCTGCAGGCTTCTCGAAAGCTTTCCCAGGTCTTTGCCTGGTCTATCCGCAATGAAGCGAGGTAAGGCGCCCCACCGGGCTCGAGCCAGGCACATCGTACGGCATAGGCTTTATGATTTGCTGAATCAATATAGGTAACCGGTCCGTGCTGTGTAAAGCGCAGTATAACGGTTGTATCCCTTGCATTCTTTATATGAATCGTTTCTTTGATTTCTTTCATGCTTACCCACTTGCCTTTATACCTGTAGCGGGTATGATTGGTGGGATCAAGATCATATACATACAGGTCCTCGCCATCTGTTTCATAAATGGTGAGGCCCCAGGCGCCTTCTTCATTATGGCCAATAGATACGCCGGGGATTTCCGGCTCACCACCCCCGATTACATTCCAGCCGGGGGCAACCAGGTGTACAAGGTAACGTAAGGAGGGAACAGCTATTTTTCTATGCGGATCATTGGCCAGCATGGCATGGCCGCTGGCGGTTCTGCTACCGCTCACGATCCAGTTATTGCTTCCTTCCATTTCTTTTTCGGGGAATGCTTCTTTATGAGTAACCTGTTTATTAAGCAAGTTCAGAACGGAGGTATCATCATAATATTTTTTATCAATATCACCCGGCTGGAAAATGATGTCGCTGTGAGAGGCGTCATATAATGCAAGGATATCTTTGAATAATAAGTCGCCCTGGATACTGCTGTCTAAATTGAGCAGCGGCTCTTTTGGATGAAACCATTGTAAATTTTTTACTTTCTCCACACCCAGTTTGGCTACGGCCCGGCCCATATTTAGTTCCTTTTGAATGTTGCCCAACAATCCTTGGTGCCTGGATATAACCACTTCTGGTGTCCATTTGCCTGGCAGTATTTTTAATAAACGGAATTCGGCAGGTAATTTCTCAGGTGTTTTCAGGATGTCACGGATATAGGCATTAACGCCATCTGTATAAGCCTGGATAATGGCGGCTCCCTGCGGGTGATAGTAAGCCATTTCTTTAGCCATATCCCCGCGGTACTTAAAAAGCCGGGTACCGATATCACGCTTCAATTCGCGTGGCCCCAGTAAGGATGCAACCGTTCCGGTTGCCTGCAGGCGCCATATTTCAAACTGGAATAAACGGTCTTTGGCCGCACAGTACCCCTGCGCAAAAAAAAGATCATGTTGATTAGCTGCATAGATATGGTTTATCCCCCATTCATCGCGTAATACCTCCACCTTTGCGTGAATGCCTTTCAGGAAGAGTGATTGCTTGTCCTGTGCACGCACGATACACAAAAAGCCAGTCAGGCATAAAATACAAAAGAGAAGGCGGATAATGAATGACATATCGGAGGGTTTGGTTTCCGGATTTAAGATAGTTAGAAAAGTACAGGTAATAAATTTCTTTCTGTCATAATTCAGGAGCCTATTTTTTCATATAGGGGTACACCAGGAATAAGGGCGTGATTGACAGGTTCATCGTAGACGGGAAATTATAGTACCAAATCCTGTAGAATAAGGGTTGATTATTTATATTACATCCGGGGCTTCTAAAAAGCTACCGGCCCATGGATTCCCTTACCCATATAGCTCTCGGCGCCTGCATTGGCGAAGCTTTTTTTGAAAAAGGATTTGGCAAAAAAGCCATGCTCTGGGGCGCCCTGGCACAGAGTATACCGGATATTGATTTCCTGGCGGCCTTCTGGCTGGATCCATCTGAAAACCTGCTGGCGCATCGCGGCATTACGCATTCTGTTTTATTTGCCGTATTAATTATTCCCCTGTTTGCAATAACCGCAGACAGGGTGCACCGACCGCACGATATTATGTTCCGGAAATGGTTGTTGTTTTTTGCCACAGAAGTGTTTGCGCACCTGGTGCTGGATGTATTTAATAATTATGGCGTGGGATGGCTGGAACCATTCAGCCATGTGCGGTTTTCTTTCAATGCCATTTATGTGGCCGATGCCTTCTTTTCTCTCTGGCCGGGTATCGCATTTGTGATGCTGCTCATCTTACACCGATTTCATCACCACCGAAGTTTCTGGTGGAGGTTTGGTTTGTTCCTGCCCCTATTTTACCTGTGCTACAGCACCTGGCATAAAATAAATATTGACCGTGAGGTAAAAGAAATTTTTGCCATCCAGCATATCCCGCATGACCGGTATTTTACCACACCGGCGCCCTTGCAGAACTGGTTATGGTATGTAGTGGCGGGTAATGACAGTGGCTATTATGTTGGTTTCCGTTCCGTATTCGACAGCAAAAAGCAGATTAATTTTCAATACTTCCCCCGTAATGATTCTCTAATCAATCCCATTACGGGGCATAAGGACATGCAGAACCTTATCCGGTTCTCACAAAAATTTTATACTGTTGAAAAATGGTCTGATACACTTGTGTTCAATGATCTCCGCTTTGGCCAGATCATTGGCTGGCAGGATCCCAAAGAAAGATTTGTGTTCCATTATTTTCTTCAGGAAAATATGGATAATGTACTAGTGGTACAAAGGGGCCGCTTTGCCAAATGGGACAGGAAAGTTGTGAGGGGATTCTGGAAAAGGATACAGGGAGACTGATGTGTTACTGGCCGTATTTTGTTTGTGAATGGGTAATGGTGAATGGTCAATAGAGAATAGAGAGTATTCCGTGGTGAGTAGTTGCCGGGTACAAAAAATTGTCTATTCACTATTGACCATTCACTATTCACGCCCTACCCCTTCTGCTTAAAATAAAAAGTAAACAAAAAGAACCCTACCCTTATAAACTGGTAAGACAACCAGCGCGAAAACTGCTTAAAAACATTCCTGGTTCTGGTATGATCTTCCTGCGTAATGCGGATACATTTATCAGCAATAATCTTTTCCAGTTCCTCACG
>JBKJPR010000510.1:0-5035 GCA_046594275.1 Sediminibacterium sp. | reverse complement strand
CTGCCTAAGGCAAAAGAAGAAACAATTAATCCTTCAATCAAAAGGTGGGGCAGGAATTCCATCAGGTACCTGTCTTTGAAAGTACCGGGTTCACTTTCATCTGCATTGCATACCAGGTGACGAGGTACGCCTTCCGGTTTCGCGATAAAGCCCCATTTCATTCCCGCAGGAAAACCGGCGCCGCCACGGCCACGCAAACCGCTCTTCTTCACTTCTTCCACGATGGCTTCGGGGTTCATAGTCTTGAGAGCCTTCTCCACACTTCGGTAACCGCCCTCACGACGATACACATCATACGTCCGGATCCCTTCTACCTGTACTTTTTCTAATAATAATTGTACGCCCATAGTTTTCAATTCGCCAATCAGCCATGGCCGATCGCAGATTTGTATTTAATTATTCGTTGCTGCGTGCTTCCTGCATTCTTCAATAATGGCATCTACTTTTTCTTTGGTAAGATGCTCCCGGTAATTTTTACCCAGTTGCATCATTGGCGCGTAACCGCAGGCGCCTAAACACTCCACCGTTTTCAAAGTAAATAAACCATCTGCTGTAGTCTCACCCGGTTTAATGGCCAATGTGTTCCCGATGTAAGCAATGATATCGTCACAGCCATTCAGCATACAGGGCCCGGTCTGGCAAACCTCGAACATAAACCTGCCCACGGGTTTCAGGTTATACATGCTGTAGAAAGTGGCCACTTCATATACTTCTATCGGCGTTATCTGTAACAGCTCTGCCACATAATCCATAGTATCTGAACTCAGCCATCCACCAAATGTATCCTGCGCTATATGTAAAACAGGGAGTATTGCACTTTTCTGCTTCCCTTCCGGGTAGCGTGCAATGATCTCTTTTACTTTTGCAAGTTTCTCGTCTGAAAATTTTGTCATAACAATTAAACAATTAAGCCATTAAACAGTTTGACAATTGTTGCATTGTCAAATTGTTTAATTGTTTATTTAAGCATCCATTTCCCCCGCAATCAAATTTAAACTACTCATCGTTACAATTGCATCACTCAGCATACCGCCTGTTACCAGTTCGGGATAGGCCTGGTAATAAATAAAACAGGGTCTGCGGAAATGCAGCCGGAAGGGTGCGCGACCACCATCGCTGATCAGGTAATACCCTACTTCTCCATTTCCTCCCTCAACCGATTGGTACACTTCCCCTTTGGGCATATCCACTTCACCCATGATGATTTTGAAGTGCCAGATTAGGGCTTCCATTTTGGTATACACATCTTTTTTCTCAGGAAGATAATACTCCGGAACATTGGCATGGTACACTTCTGCTTCTTCGCCTTTAAATTCCTGCACTTTCTGATAAGCCTGCTGTATGATGTTAAGGCTTTGCCACATTTCTTCATTACGCACCAGGAAACGGTCATAATTATCCCCTGTCTTACCCACGGGTATGGTGAAATCAAAATCTTCGTAACTGCTGTAAGGAGTATGCACCCGTACATCATAGTCTACACCGGTAGCACGAAGGTTCGGGCCGGTGAATCCATAATTTAATGCCCGTTCAGCGCTGATGGCCCCTCCACCGATGGTGCGTTCCATGAATATCCGGTTACGCGAAAAAAGGTTTTCAAACTCTTTTAATACCGAAGGATATTCTTTCAGGAATTTCTCGAGTTTCGTAAACGCAGTATTGTTGAAGTTCCTTTCAAAACCGCCAATACGCCCGATACTGGTAGTAAGGCGTGAACCACATACTTCTTCATATATTTCATAAATCAGTTCGCGGTACTGCATCACATACAGAAAGCCCGTATAGGAGCCAGTATCCACACCCACAATCGAATTACAGATCAGATGGTCCGATATACGCGCCAGTTCCATGATGATCACCCGCAGGTAATCCACGCGTTTTGGCGTTTGCACGCCGAGTAATTTTTCGCAGGTCAGGTGCCAGCCCATATTGTTGATGGGGCTGCTGCAATAATTCAATCTGTCGGTAAGCGGTGTTATCTGGTACAGTGGCCTGCGCTCGGCAATTTTTTCAAATGCACGGTGTATATAGCCTACCGTCGCCTCTGTAGAAACAATACGCTCCCCATCCAGTTCCATTATATTCTGGAACACACCATGTGTAGCAGGGTGTGTAGGCCCCACGTTCAAGGTAGTGGTCTGCTTTTCTATCGAGCCTTCCGGCAGTTTTATATGATGATGCTCTGACATTTTTATTCCAGCTCTATTTATCTATATCAACTATTGATGGTGAGTGGTCAGTAGTGAGTGGTGAGTAAAATATTTACTACTGAACACTCACTACTCACTTTTATTCTCTTTCCTTTTAATCAAATAAATCCTCCAAAATCCAGGTTCAGACTACCTTCCAAACATCTCATCATCCTTATCCACCCTTGTCTGGTCCTCCAAAGGGTATTCTTTCCGCATGGGAAAGTAATCCATCTCATCTACGTTCAATATTCTTTTCAGATTGGGGTGGCCGACGAAGTTCACACCATAAAAATCATAAGTCTCCCGCTCCATCCAGTTAGCTGCTGAAAATAATTTTGAAGCCGTAAATATATCCGGTTCCGTTATTGCTGTAAATACCCTGAACCGGATACGCAGATTTTCCTGAAGGTTATGCAAATGATATACAACTGCAAGTTCATGGCCCGGCTGGTCAGGATAGTTCACTGCGCAGAGATCAGTCAAAAAACGGAAATTCAATTCTGCATCATCAAACAGGAACTGCAATACTTTCAGGTTATGATCTTTTGGCCCTTCAACCGTAAGCATGCCATAAGACTCCTCAAAACTGAAAAGGACCTCCCTGAATTTCTCTGTGAGCCGCTGTTTAACTTTTTCGTTTGTTAATCCCATATACCAATCCCGCCTGAGGCGGACTTAATTATTTACAAATTAAAATCATACTAACTCCTCCTTTCAGGGGGCTAGGGGGTCACTCTATACCATACCCATTCATCAAAGCCTTATACTGCTCACTGTTTCTTCTGCGGATGCTTTCCTGCCCTACCAGTTCCTGTATCCGGATGATACCGTCGAGAATAGCTTCGGGCCTTGGCGGGCAACCGGGCACATACACATCAACAGGTATGATCTGGTCTATGCCCTGTAGCACACTATAGGTATCAAAGATTCCACCGCTTGAGGCGCAGGCGCCTACTGCCATCACCCAACGGGGTTCAGCCATTTGCAGGTAAACCTGGCGGAGTACAGGGCCCATTTTCTTGGCAATGGTTCCCATTACCATTAATAGATCGCACTGGCGGGGAGAGAACCCTACCCTTTCAGAACCGAACCTTGCCAGGTCATAATGCGAACCCATGGTAGCCATGAATTCAATACCACAGCAGGAAGTGGCAAAAGGAAGCGGCCAGAGTGAGTTTTTGCGGGCAAGGCCCACTACATCGCTGAGTTTGGTGGTAAAGAATCCTTCTCCTGCATATCCCTCGGGTGCCTCTGCCACAGCTACTGCATCGCTTATCCTGGCTTCAATGGGGTGAATATTAAAACGTACCGGACGTGACATATAATTTAATTGATAACTAGTAATTGTATAACCGATCGATTCAAGCTTCCGCTTTTTTATTATTAATTACTAATTGGTTAATTATAAATTGATTTTTAGTCTTCCCATTTCAAAGCTCCTTTCTTAATAATATAAGTAAACCCTACCAGGAAAAACCCCACAAACATTAATACGGCGCCAAATCCTTCCCAGCCCAATTCGCGGAAATTGACAGCATAAGGGTAGAAGAAGATGACTTCCACATCAAATAACACGAACAGTATGGCTACCAGGAAATACTTGATGGCCATAGGCTGACGGGCATTTCCATGGCTCTCGATACCGCTGGCGAAGTTTTCCAGCTTATCAGCTGTTTTCCGTTTGGGACCCACCCAGGCAGATATCCCGATCATAGTGGCTACAAAACCCGCTGCAAAGATCAATTGAATCCCTATGGGAAGATAATTAGCCGCAGAATTTGAAGCACTTGCATCAGATAATAAAGAAAGCCAGCCCATGTAAAAAAATTAATGTGCTGCAAAAATAAGCTTGTGAGGGATATAAAAGAAAAACTCCCCGGTATTGGGGAGTTTTTCTTTTATATTTTTATTTACTTTTTCCGGATGCGCGGGAACCGCCGCCTTTTTTAACCGGTTGTAGCGCCCTGCTGAAATAATCGATGTATTTCAACATTCCCGCTTTCACATCCTGTGCAAATTTGTTATTCTGATCCGCCGAATCAGGGTATTCGGCCATAACGGTATCGGCTAACTCGATCACTTTCTGACAGATTGCCAAAAACTGCTGAACTGATTCAGGCTTGGTCCCGTCAGGCCTGACTTTCAGATTGGGATCTTTCTTAAGGTTATTAAGTTTATTCAGAGAAGCTAAAATAATGGCATACTGGTTCCGGAAAATGTCGGCTTTGTATTTTTCTTTATCCAATACTGTATAAACAGAATCCAGGTACATCAGGTTTGCAACAGCCAGCCCACTGCTTGTATCAGGATCTGCACCAAACGCAGCCCTTCGTAAGAAAGTATAGGGTTGTGGCTTGTCGGGATAAACCGTCATATACTTTTTGGACAGTGTTATGGCTTGCGTAAAATCTTTTGCATTTAATGCCGCACTGGTAAGCGCATAGTAATCCGCTTCACTCATTAATCCTTTCAGCTCAATTCTTTTTTGCAGCCATTTGAACTGTTCAGGAAAATTTTTAGCTTTTGCATACAGATCTGCGGCCTGGCCCATATAATTGAGCTTGTTCACTTTTGACGTGTCGTTTTGAATAGCTTTTTCAAGATACCCCGCTGCGGTAACTTCACTACCCGGAAATTTTGAAAATACTTTTACTGCCAATTCATAATCTTCGGGCCTGATCTTGCTGACCGGGTTGGCAAAATATTTTTCCAGATTAACTTTTGCCTGGAGAGAATCACCTGTACGGTCATAGTTATAAGCATATAATAGGTTCAAAGCCGGTAAATTGGCGGTACCTACAGCACCATCCAGTTCTTTAAGTTTGGCAAGGCTCTCTGCATTT
>JBKJPR010000371.1:0-3606 GCA_046594275.1 Sediminibacterium sp. | reverse complement strand
GAGCAGGAGCTGATCCGGCGTGAGAAACTGGTTAAACTGCAGGAAGCGGGTATTAATCCTTATCCTGCGCCTTTATACCCTGTTACCCATTATTCTACCGATATTAAAGAACAGTATACAGAAGAGACTAAAGAACAATTCGCCGGTATATGCGTAGCGGGCCGTATCATGAGCATCAATGATAAAGGAAAAGTATTCTTTATCAAGATACAGGACAGCAAAGGGATTATACAGTTGTATGTGAAAAGAGACGATATATGTCCCGGCGGGGATACATCCTTCTGGGATAACCTGGTAAAACATGGCCTTGATCTGGGTGATATTATCGGCGCTACAGGATATGCTTTTATTACCAAGACAGGGGAAACCTCTGTTCATACACAGACACTCACATTGCTTACCAAATCTCTAAAGCCTTTGCCGGTTATCAAGCGGGATGAGGAAGGCAATGTCTTTGATGCAGTGACGGATCCCGAGTTCCGTTACCGCCAGCGGTATGTAGACCTGATCATCAATCCTGATGTAAAAAAGACATTTGAACAAAGAACAAAGCTGATCAATACCATCCGTGCCTTCCTGAACGCGGAGGGTGCGCTTGAAGTGGATACGCCAGTATTACAGGTTATTCCCGGCGGCGCCGCTGCCCGCCCCTTCATCACACATCATAATGCGCTGGATGTTCCTTTTTATCTTCGCATTGCGAATGAGCTATACCTGAAGCGCCTCATCGTTGGCGGTTTTGATTGGGTATACGAGTTCAGCCGCAATTTCAGGAACGAAGGAATGGACAGGACGCATAATCCTGAGTTTACCGTACTGGAATGGTATACTGCATACAAAGATTATTTGTGGATGATGGAGATCACCGAACAACTGATCGAAAAAATTGCCATCGCTTTGCATGGTACTACCGATGTGCCTGTTGGTGATAAGATCATCCATTACAAAACGCCGTTCAAACGCATCAGCATTCATGAGGGAATCAAAGAAAATACAGGTATCGATGTAAGTGAGATGGATGAAGTGGCATTACGAGAAGTATGCAAACAACTAAAGATTGATGTACCAGGTAATATCGGCAAGGGCAAACTGATTGACGAGCTATTCGGCGCCACCAGCGAACATACCTATATACAACCCACATTCATCATTGATTACCCCGTGGAAATGAGCCCGCTTACTAAAAAGCACCGCAGTAAGCCCGGCTTGGTAGAACGTTTTGAATTAATGGTAAACGGAAAAGAGATCGCCAATGCCTACACAGAACTGAACGACCCCATTGATCAGCGCGAACGTTTTGAAGAACAGGCAAAACTAATGGAGCGCGGCGACGAGGAAGCCATGTTTATTGACTATGATTTTTTACGCGCCCTCGAATATGGCATGCCCCCAACCTCCGGGATTGGAATAGGCATAGACCGCTTATGCATGTTGATGACCAACCAGTCATCTATACAGGATGTATTACTCTTCCCCCAGATGCGCCCGGAGAAAATGGACTAAGCCTATGTTGGTGCTATCACCAACATCACCTGCTCTCTTATTACAATATAGTTGTCAGTGATAACAGTTTTCCGCCAATGTTGGTGTTATCACCAACATCACCTGTTCCTTTATTACAGTCATAGTTGCCAGTGATAACAGTTTTCCGCCAATGTTGGTGTTATCACCAACATCACCTGCGCCTCTATTACAGTCATAGTTGTCAGTGATAACAGTTTCCCCTTTTTCCGAAAGGTGGCGAGTATTAACTAGTTTTTGTAGATTGCCAAAAGAACCATTACCAACAGCGGATGCGATATCTAAAAGTTTTGTACGTACAGGTGATCATTGGGATCATCGCTGGTGTGATTACAGGCTGGCTGTTTCCTTCTTTTTCTCCAACAGCCAAGCTGATCAGTGAGACATTCATCAACATGATCAAGATGGTGATCACCCCGGTTATCTTTTTAACCATTGTACTTGGAATAACTGGCGCAGGCGACCTGAAAAAAGTAGGCCGGGTGGGCGGTAAAGGATTAATTTATTTTGAGGTGGTTACTACACTTGCACTCATTATCGGGTTGGTAGTAGCGAATGTATTTAAGCCCGGCGCAGGTATAGCCACTAATCATCTGCCTAAAGAAAACCTGGAAAAATATACTTCCGCAGCAAAAGCAATGAACTGGGGTGAATTCTTTTCGCATATCGTTCCCCATAATATTATTGATTCGTTTGCTAAGGGCGATCTGCTGCAAATTCTTTTCTTTGGAGTACTCTTCAGCATCGCCATAACAAAAATGGGAAGCCGCGGAACAAAGATTATTTCTATGTTCGAAAGCCTCAACAAGGCTTTTTTTAACGTCATACATATTGTGATGAAGTTCAGCCCCATAGGTGCTTTTGGCGGAATGGCCTATACGATTGGGAAATTTGGCTTTGGAAGCCTGGTGGTACTGGGCAAATTACTGCTTTCATATTATATCACTTCGCTCTTATTTATTTTTGTAGTGCTGAACCTGATCGGCCGGTACTATGGTTTTAGTGTATGGAAGCTGTTAGTGTATATAAAGGAAGAGCTATTGATTGTTTTAGGTGCCAGTAGCAGTGAGGCGGTATTGCCCAATATTATGGAAAAACTGGAAGCTGCGGGTTGCGACAGAAGTGTGGTGGGATTAATCATTCCCACCGGATATAGTTTTAACCTGGACGGCACTACGATCTACCTGAGTATGGCCACCATATTCCTGGCACAGGTATTTAATATTGACTTGTCGCTTGGCCAGCAATTAACCATCATTGGAATACTTTTAGTAACCAGTAAAGGCGCGGCTGGTGTGACTGGCAGTGGGTTTATTGTATTGACCTCTACCTTAACCATTTTAAACGTCATCCCATTGGAAGGACTTGCTTTATTAATTGGGGTGGATCGTTTTATGAGTGAGGGAAGAGCCCTTACCAATATGATCGGTAATACCATTGCTACGGTGGTTATTGCCAAAAGCGAAAAAGCGATTGATATGACGGTGTATAGGAGAGTGGTGGAAAAAAGATAATCTATTTCAAAACTTCCTTTCATTGAGGAACGAAGTAAGAGAAATCGCATGGCTGATGTCAGATTTCAATCGTCCTTCCGAAAGAATGTATTTAGTTTTTATTATTCGTAAAAACAAAAGGCTTCTGCGTTTTTTCCGCCAGGATCTTTTGAATGAGAAATGGTTTGTGAATGATCCTGCCACGGTTGATATCGAGGATTTCGTTTGCGGTGCAGAAGGTTTCCCAGTTTTCGGTAAGCCGTAAAAGTATATTCAACAGGGTTATCTGGTGGTCAATCTCCTCCTTGCTCAGGTGAGCTGTTTTGGATAAAACCAGTAAATCTCTGTTAGCATCATTCATAAACCACGCTTCTTTATCTCTTATTTATGACTTGGGCAACCGCAAAGGGCTGTACGGCTGTTCTTCCGGAATACACCGCAGGAACTGCCGAGAACTGTGATCAATAACAGTAAAATTAATATTTGGTTTATTTTCAATTTCATATCCGAATTCTAAAGTACTACTTTACGGTTTAACCCAGCAAAAATCAGGCTCTTTGTCGGTAAAATTTAACATACAAAAAGTATTGGT
>JBKJPR010000273.1:0-6710 GCA_046594275.1 Sediminibacterium sp. | reverse complement strand
AATGCATTCAGTACCCAGAGAATAATGAACAGGGTAAAAATGAGTACGGCCCATTTGCGGGTTTTTGCCATGTACAGCTTTAATGTAACGGGTAATAATAGATATTATCTTATTCTGAATAGAACTTAACTCAGCTATCCTTATTTATAATGAATTCATAATCGCGTTCTACCCTGCATATTCTGGTTTTATATTTGGCATACCATTGATCGCGACCCTTCTTTTGAGCAAACAGGTGCTCCGTGTTTTTTTTCCAGTTTTTAATGGCGTCCAGGCTATCCCAGTAAGAAACGGTGATGCCTACACCTTCGCGTGCGGATTCGTGGCCAAGATAGCCGGGTTGTTGCTGTGCCATTTCGGCCATCCGTTCAGACATCAGGCCGTAGCCATCATCCACAGTTGTTCTTTCAGAAGTAAATATCACCGCGTAATAAGGTGGTGCTGGTGTTGGGGCAATCATAGTTTTTCAAGGTTGATTTTGGTAAATTCATTTTCAATGTTTCCTGTGTTCAGCGTGCCTGCGGGTTCAAAGAGCATCACCCATACTTCCTTTGCTGCAGTGGGCCTGTGCTCCACTCCTTTCGGCACCACCAGGAAATCACCTTCCTGAAGTTCTATGTCCCCGTCGCGCAGTTCCATTACAAAACTTCCTTTTACCACATAAAACAATTCATCTTCCGCATCATGGTGGTGCCAGGTAAAGGGGCCTTCGAATTTTACCAGCTTCACATGCTGCCCGTTTAACGCTCCCACAATTTTCGGGCTCCAGTGTTCACTGAACTGTTCAAATTTTTGCAACAAGTTTACTTTATGCATAGGAATTTTCTTTAGATTCCTTAAGAAACCGTTCATGCAGCTTAACCACCTGCGGGATCAGTAACTGCTGGTCATCATTCAATATCACAAAATCACAAAGCCGCATTTTGATCTCTTCCTGTATCTGTCTCTGCATTCTTGCTAACACCTCTTCACGCGTTACCTGATCCCTGTTCATTACCCGTTGTAGCCGTAAATGCTGGGGTGCATATACTCCAATCATATAATCAAGCCCGCTTGCAGAACCTGCCTCAAAAAAAAGCGCTGCTTCTTTAACCACATAGGGCGTTGTCTGACCCAGCGCCCAAACTTCAGCGGCAGCGATGGCAAAAGGATGTACCAATGAATTCAGCAGTTCTAGTTGAAAGGAATCATTGAATACAATGGAAGAGAGATATTTGCGGTCCAGCCGGCCATCCTTGTAAGTTTCAGGCCCGAATTTTTCGATGATCGCATTACGCAGACCGGGATCTGTTTCCATTATCTGCTTTGCTTCTGTATCGGCATCAAATACAGGAATGCCGAGCACCGTAAAAATGGCGGCTACTGTGCTTTTCCCACTTCCGATACCGCCTGTGAGACCGATTCGTAAAACCACGTTTGTCAGATTAGGCAGGAAAGATATTATTTCTCCGCATTTTATCGGGGACTTCCATAAAAAAAACCGGGTGATACGATCACCCGGCCCCTATTCATTTTACAGAAACAACACTATTTTTTTTCGACCGCTACCTTGTTGATAGCTGCGGTCCATTCCATACTGATAGAAGATTTTTCGATCTTCAGGTAGCTACCCGGACTCACTTCCAGTTGGAGCGTGCCATCCTCATTGATCTTATTGACCGTACCATGAATACCGGCAATAGTCACTACTTTATCACTTTTCTGCATATTCTCCACAAATTTCTTCTGATCTTTTGCTTTTTTAGCCTGCGGACGGATCATAAATAGCCAAAATACAAGGATGATACCACCCATTAATACCAATTGTACCATTCCGCCACCACCCGCGCTGCTGGCTTGTAATAAAACAAAATTCAGATTAAGCATTACGATTAGATTTTATTTTAATGATTGATTCTTTACTGATTTCTCCCAGCTAATTAGCAGGGGCTTTTTCTTTGATAAGGCCTGTAAAGATAAGTGTATGATCCTTTCCATTCTTTGTATTTGTTGTTACAAAGATATTTTTCCGTACCTCGCCGGGATGGGACTTATTGCTGTCAAAAGCGCCGGTCACTACTCCCTCGCCGCCCGGCGCAATAGCGCCCTTTGTAAAATCCGCCACTGTGCAGCCACAGCCAGCCCTCACATTGGCTAAGTATAAGGGTTTTGCACCTGTATTACGGAACCTGAATGCCACCTGTGCCTGCTCTCCCATCGGTATGGAACCGAAATTGACTACCGAATCCATCCATTGAACCGTTGTATAAGTTGTGGTATCTGCCATTTTTTTTGCATCTATCCCCACCGCCTCCTCATTATGGCAGGAGATGCATACAGTGCTTATCAACATTGCCAGCGCTAGTAAAGGTTTCATAGGATTATGCTTTGTTCTTAAAATTGATTTTCTGGATTTTCCCGCCTTCCATCATTTCTTTGTGGATATTATCCAGGATACCATTCACAAACTGCCCGCTTTGCGGCGTACTATAATCCTTGGCAAGGTCAATGTATTCGTTGATGGTCACTTTGGTAGGGATCGTTTCAAAATACAGGAGTTCACAAACACCCATCCGCATCAGCACCATATCCAGTACCGCAATACGTTCCGAATCCCAGTTCTTTAATTTGGGTTTGATGAGTTCAGCGCAGTATCCTTTTTTTTCGATAGTGGTGGTGAGTAGTGTCCGTGCAAAATCCCATTTTTCGGGACTGATCATTTCCTGCAGGTTATAACTGCCCGGTTTCTGAATATAATTCAGCATGAGCTGGTCCATCATATCCGCATCATCGTCCCAGTTATGAAAATGTTCTTCCAGGTGACTGATAAAAGATTCGTTGGGCAGCATGAGCTGTGTAAAAATGAGTTTAATGATCTCTTTTTCTTTTGCTTTTTCCCTACCCGGGAGGGTAATATATTCTTTGTATTTCTCCGTCTGTGTAAGCGCTGCGTATATTTTTTTTACGAGGTCCTTGTCGATCAGCTTTTCAGGCATATCAGTCTCAATAGCTTTCCGGAAAGAGAGATTTTCCAATATCAGCCATAAAAATTCATTACCGGCGATCTTAACGTTCACATTCAGGTCAGCTTCAGAAGGGAGGTTACGGGAAGCCCTTTTCAGGGCGCTGGTTTCGGCGTATCGGGCTACTTCGGTCAGGAAATAGAGCAGGTAAACGAATAACTGCCTGCTTTTATCTAATTGTTTCTGTAATTCATCCACGGGTTGTTTAAACGCCAGCGGGCTGTCCGCCGCCTCTATCATGTATAGTAACTGCATTACTTTCACACGGATATTTCTTCTACTGATCATCTGGTAAGAACTTGTTTGAGAGCGGCGAAGGTATTATATAAACCGGGCTGTACAAAATGAAAATACCCGTTCGGGAACGAACGGGTCTCAACCTTAATACAACCTGCTTAACCTCTTTATGGCAATTAATAAGAAGATGCCATGTTATTTGTAAATATGATAATGGTCAATGGTCAATGGTCAATGGTCAATGGTCAATGGTCAATATGGCAACTTATTTAGGGTTACGATAGTGTTAAGTATCTGATTTATGTACGGCATACGGGAAAGAAAGGTTTTTAAGCCCCATGCTTTTACTGAAAAAAGGTCTAAAGGCCTCTGTTTTACCGTCTAGTGGATGGGATGGATTTATGACCGGGACGATCGAAAATCAGACCCTGTGAGTATATTATGAAATTTTGACACTGCCAGTATCGGAAACTTAGCTCATCTTTGCGCCGTTTCTGACAGTCTGTGTAAGTGTCTGGAAGGTTTGGCCCCGTTTTCTGAAAATTTGACCTGAATCTGCCTGTGGCACAATAATCGAAGACCTGACAGTGTATTATTAACCAACCATTTAAAAAAACCTATAACGTATGGCAAAAAAACTCAACGTTACTCCTCTGCACGACAGAGTAATTGTTAAGCCTGCCGCTGCTGAAGAAAAAACTGCAGGCGGAATCATTATCCCGGACACTGCAAAAGAAAAACCACAACGCGGCACCATCGTAGCTGCCGGTATTGGTAAAAAAGATGAGCCTGTTACTGTAAAAGTAGGCGATACCGTATTATATGGTAAATATGCAGGTACGGAGATCCAGATCGAAGGACAGGACCTGTTGATCATGAGAGAAAGCGATATCCTCGCAATTATCTAATGTGCAAAATGCTTAATTGCGCCATGGCTCATTTGCTTACTGGCAGATGTATACACCATTGCCCAATTTCAAAATTTCAAAATTCCAAAATTTCAAAACTGAAATACAATGGCTAAACAAATTTTCTTCGATATCGAAGCAAGGAATAAAATGAAAAAAGGCGTTGACACCTTAGCCAACGCTGTTAAAGTAACCCTCGGACCTAAGGGCCGTAACGTGGTTATTGAAAAGAAATTCGGCGCACCACAGGTAACCAAGGATGGTGTTACTGTTGCCAAAGAAATTGAATTAGAAGACCCCATCGAGAACATGGGCGCCCAGATGGTGAAAGAAGTAGCTTCGAAAACTGCAGATATTGCAGGTGACGGAACCACTACTGCTACTGTACTGGCACAAAGCATCATCAGCGAAGGTTTAAAGAACGTAGCTGCCGGTGCCAACCCAATGGACCTGAAGCGTGGTATTGATAAAGCAGTGCTTAAAGTGGTTGCCAGCCTCAATGCGCAGTCACAGGCAATCGGTAACGATTCTAAAAAGATCGAACAGGTAGCCGCCATTTCTGCTAACAGTGATAATGAGATCGGGAAACTGATCGCAATGGCTATGGCCAAAGTGGGTAAAGAAGGTGTGATTACCGTTGAAGAAGCAAAAGGTACCGATACCACTGTTGATGTGGTGGAAGGTATGCAGTTTGACCGCGGTTATATCTCTCCATACTTCGTTACTAACAGCGAAAAAATGGAAGTGGAACTGCAGAATCCATATATCCTGATCTACGACAAGAAGATCAGCGCTATGAAAGATATACTGGCTATTCTGGAAAAAGTGGCACAAAGCGGCCGTCCATTGTTGATTATTGCTGAAGACCTGGAAGGTGAAGCATTGGCAACACTGGTAGTAAATAAATTACGTGGAACACTGAAAGTGGCTGCTGTAAAGGCGCCGGGCTTTGGTGACCGCAGAAAAGAAATGCTTACAGATATTGCGATCCTGACTGCCGGTATCGTAGTAAGCGAAGAGCAAGGTTTCAAATTAGAGAATGCTGACCTGACTTATTTGGGACAGGCTGCCTCTGTAACCATTGATAAAGACAATACCATCGTTGTTGGCGGTAAAGGCAAGAAAGCTGATATCATAGCACGTGTGAACCAAATCAAGGCACAGGTGGAGAATACCACTTCTGATTATGACCGTGAGAAATTACAGGAGCGTCTCGCTAAATTAAGCGGTGGTGTAGCAGTTCTGTATATTGGCGCTGCAACAGAAATGGAAATGAAAGAAAAGAAAGACCGTGTTGACGATGCCCTGCATGCAACAAGAGCTGCTGTAGAAGAAGGTATTGTACCTGGCGGTGGTGTAGCTTACATCCGTGCGGTAGAAAGCCTCGATAAACTGAAAGGCGCTAACGAAGATGAAACAACCGGTATCCAGATCGTAAAAAGAGCGATAGAAGAGCCATTGCGTCAGATCGTTATCAACAGCGGTATTGAAGGTTCTATCGTGGTTCAGAAAGTGAAAGAAGGAAAGGGAGATTTTGGTTTCAATGCCCGTACAGAAGTGTATGAGAACCTGTTCAAAGCAGGCGTTATTGACCCTACCAAAGTTACCCGTGTAGCATTGGAGAATGCTGCTTCAATCGCTGCTATGTTATTAACTACAGAGTGTGTGATTGCTGATAAGCCAAAAGCAGAAGCTGCGCATGGTGGGCATGGCGCTCCTGATATGGGCGGTATGGGAGGATATTAAGAAATTGGGAAATTGGCAATCGGGTAAATTTGAAATTGTCATTTCAAATTTACTGATCCGCCTGCCTGCCGGGCAGGTTTCAAAATTCCAACATTATACAGATCCCTGCTCTGCAAAGAGTGGGGATTTTTTTGTTCTGCTACGGTTGTGTCCCACAACCGTTTGGCTCCTGATTACAACCCAAATAAACAGCCAAGCAGACACTTCATCATTCGATATTCGTTAATCGAAATTCGATATTCATGAGTGATTTGTACTTTAGAAAAGGTTTAAAAATAAGTTGGTCTAATTGGGAATCTGGAACTGGGAAAACCGCCGTTCAGCACGTGATTCAATCAAGTTATTTTGTCACTTTTCTAAAGCCGATTGGGCCACACACCCTGTTGCATACAATCAAAAAATGCCCCAGCGGGGCTACCGCTCTGTAACAAAAAAGCCCTCGTGTAAAAAACCTTTGTCCCAGAGGGACTACCCATCGCAATCACAAACAAGTGGAGACTCTACAGTAGCCGAGACAGGTGGCTGATTGGTCAAGCCGCTACCTGCATCATTTTCTCCCAAGTGTAACACCCCTAAGGGTAGCACCTAGCGGCGCATTATGTGATCATACTATCATCTGGGTGTTACAAAGCGGTAGCCCCGCCGGGGCATACAGGCAAGAATGCAAACAATTATATAAGTAAAGGTTTCAAAATAAGTGGGTCCAATTGGGAATTGGGAAACCTACCCGTTCATCACGTAATTCAATCAAGTTATTTGGTAACTTTTCTAAAGCCTATTGAGCCACACACCCTATTGCATACAATCAAAAAATGCC